>CAYPWA010000024.1:0-10444 GCA_964414325.1 uncultured Sulfurovum sp.
AAGGCACACGATACCCTCGCCTCTTTTGAAGCGGAGATCACCCGCCAACAAGAGAAACTCCGCGGCGGAAAAATGGAAGCGAAGATCAGCGACTACGGAGACATCCTCCATCGTGTCCGATCCCATATGGGATACCAAGATACGATCAACTACCCAAGCACCCCTTTTATTCTCTATGCTGAGGATCTGCTCCCCTCTCAAGTAGAACACCTCCCTTCACAAACCGCAGGTGTGGCACTACGACACACCTCTGCCGCCTCCCATACAGCGATCCTGCTGCGTGCAGCAGGCATCCCCTCCTTGATCCTCTCGCAAGCACCGTCCGATACGGATGAGACGGTGATCCTCGACGCACACAGCGGCATGCTGATCACCCACCCCCATGCGGATGATCTTGACGACGCACACAAGCGCCGCAGTGAAGATGCCGACAAATACGCCCAAGCCCGCGACAAACGCTTCGAACAGGCGGTCACGACACAGGGCAAACCCGTCATGGTACTTGCCAATGTGACCGACCCCGCTTCCGCCTACAATGCCAAAGAGGCGGGTGCAGAGGGGATCGGACTGCTGCGTACGGAGTTTCTCTTCACCCAGACCAAGCCCGATCTACAGACACAGATCGATGCTTACGGTGAGATCTTCGCACTCTTTGAGGATGTCACGGTGCGCACACTCGATGTAGGTGGAGACAAGGCGCTGCCTTATATCGACCTGCCTGAAGAGCCCAACCCCTTTTTGGGGATCCGTGGTATCCGTCTGCTGCGCACCCACCCCGACCTCATCGCCGAGCAGCTTCAGGCGATCTTCACCGCCGCCAACGGACGGACGCTCAAAGTGATGTTCCCCATGATCGCCACACCCGAAGAGTTCATCGAGGCAAAGCGTTTTGCGCAGGAGGTAGCACACCGACACAGCATCGACATCTCCCACGTCGCGTTTGGGATGATGGTGGAGGTGCCCTCCGTTGTGTTCGAGATAGAAAAGTTCAACGAGATTGTCGATTTCTACTCCATCGGCAGCAACGATCTTGCCCAGTATCTCTTCGCTATCGAGCGCACCCACCCCACACTCACGATCGACCCGCACGCCGATGCACTCTTTGGGGCGCTCGAAAAGATCACCAAAGAGGCGACCAAACCGGTCAGCCTCTGTGGTGAACTTGCCGGAGACACGACCGCCACTGCAAGACTGATCGAAGCGGGACTGGAGAGGCTCAGTGTCTCGGTCCAACGCATCGCACCACTCAAGGAGGCTATCAGAGATGTTTAATCTGTTGCAAAGAATCGGAAAGGCATTGATGACCCCTATCGCTGTGCTGCCCGTGGCGGCACTGCTGCTGCGGCTGGGGTTTGGGGATATCTTCGACGGAGAGATTGCACAGATCATGAAGAGTGCGGGGGAGGCGGTCTTTGCCAACCTGGATCTGCTCTTTGGGATCGGTATCGCCTATGGACTTGCCAAGAACAACGACGGTGCCGCCGCGCTTTCTGGTGCCATCGGTGTACTCATCGCCAAAGCGGTCTACACCGCCATCGACAAAGAGGTCAATATGGGGGTCTTTGTCGGGATCATCATCGGGGTGATCGCAGGAACGCTCTACAACCGTTACCACACCATCAAGGTGCCCGAGTTCCTCGGCTTTTTCGGGGGCAAACGCTTCGTGCCCATTATCACGGCGTTGGCTGCGATCGTAGTGGGGGTACTCTCGGGCTACTTCTGGCACTACGCCCAAAGCGGTATCGATGCCTTCTCCAATGCCATCATCTCACTGGGAGAGGTCGGCACCTTCCTCTACGGTATGCTCAACCGTCTGCTTATCCCGCTGGGACTGCACCACATCCTCAACTCTGTCTTCTGGTTCCAACTGGGAGACTATACCTATCTCAAAGACGGGGCAGAGGTGGTCGCCAACGGAGACCTGCACCGTTTCTTTGCCGGTGATCCTAAAGCGGGTGTCTATATGGCAGGCTTCTATGTGGTGATGATGTTCGGACTGCCCGCTATGGCACTGGCTATCTGGCTCAATACCCCCAAAACCTACCGCAAAAGAGCCGGTGCGATCCTCGCCGGGGTAGCGTTCACTTCGTTTCTGACGGGGATCACCGAACCGATGGAGTTCCTCTTTCTCTTCGTCGCACCCGTACTTTTCATACTCCATGCACTCCTGACCGGTTTGGCACTTGCCGCGGCACAGGCACTAGATATCCACGCGGGGTTCGGCTTTTCCGCAGGCTTTATCGACTATGTGATCAACTACAAGCTGGGAACACATGTGGGACGCATCATTCCGCTTGGAATTCTTTTCGCACTGCTCTATTTTGTACTCAGCTACTATACGATTAAGCACTTCAAGCTAAAAATTATGGAGGTAGAACTAGGCAAAGAGCGCCCCGAAGAGCACAAGCCCTCCGATGAGACAGCCGCTTTCATTGCCGCACTAGGCGGTGCGGAAAACATCACCGGGATCGATGCGTGCATCACACGACTGCGCATGAGCGTCAAAGAGAGCAAAGATCTCAAAGATGAGGCGTTTGCCGCACTGGGTGCCAAAGGAGTCATCCGCCCGGACAACCGATCCATCCAGGTCGTACTGGGTGCCAGAGCGGAAAAGGTCGCGGAGCTTCTCCGAGATACCCTTGGGAGGTAATGGTGGGGTAATAGAGTTCTTCTATACTTCTCTTGTTCGGATACCTCATCCGAAACATCTATCTTTAAAGGATCTATCATGAAACAGCTCATGATCATCGTTGCAGCACTCGCGGCAACCACACTCTTCGCACAGTCATCCGACCTGGACAAACTTGAAGCGTCCATCACTCAGGTCATGCAGGATGCAGAGAATGCAACACAGGATGAAGCTTCCAAAGCAGATATCCCTGATAGCAAAAATGGTAAAAAAGATGCCAAAACAGAAGAGAATACTTCCGAGCAAAAGGATGTGCAGAGCAAATAACCACTACTCTCCCCTCATATATTGCACATTTCCTTTCTTCTTATCCGATACCTTGTCGGATGTGCTCCGGGACACTCCCTTACCGGGGCACAAGTAATACAGAGGTAATATATCTATGCTACAATCTTTCCAACTATATCATCACACATTTCGTTGGCTGTAGATTAATCATCCCATGCTATACTGAGAATGATAGCAATGATCGGAGTAAAGAGTGAGATATGTAATAGCATTGGTGGTACTGTTCTTTCTGCAGGGATGTTCACTCAACGAGCTTTTCTTGTATCAGGAGATAGACAAGATCACGGTGGTCAAATACACACCGCACGTTAAACACCACCGCGCCTACTTCAACAGAACCAAACTTCTGCCTATCGATCATGGGAAAAAATACCTGCTTCTCTACAATGACAAAAAAAAGGATCTGATCCTGATCCTTCGTAAAAAAGACCACTACAGGCTCTATCACTTCTTCAATCTGTCTCGGCAGCCTGCTGACTTGCCTTCGGGCAAACATATCACAACCGGACACCTGCTGCGCCTCTTTGCCCAAAAAGGGTACCGCAAGAGCGCCCTTCGCAACAAGGGCTTTATCGTGACCACGGGGTACAGACGCTATAAAGGGGTCAAAACACTTCTCATCGATATCAAGGACTATCGTGCGCTTAAATCTCTTTATGAGAAAGCGATACGCACATATGATGCAACGCTTCTTCGATCTGTCCATACGCCTTTGCCCCCGGCGATGATCAAACCACTCCTTCTTCGCTACTATACGCTTGCAAGCAATGAAAGACAACGAGACGCACTACGCCACATTGCAAAAAAACTCCATCTTCGTCTACCCGGTATGCAAAAATCGTCTGAACCGATACACCCCAAAGAGAATAGAGAGAAATCATACGAATACTATCTTCACCGCGCACCCATAAGTGAGCTCAAAACCTATCTGAACAACCCCCGAAATACACGCCAATTGACAGATGGAGAGTATATTCTGCTCAGACATCGTCTTGATGCGATGCAGCAGGAAGCACTCCTTAAAAGCGGTTCCATCGAAGCACTGATCAAAGCCTACAAAACCAATAAGGATCCCCGTTTCAAAAAACGCATCCTCGATCTGATGAAGGCAAAGCAGGAAAACAAGGGCTAAACTAAAACCTTTGAGAGGTCAAGCAATATTTCCGTACCCACCCCTTTCTTGCTTTTGATCTTAATAGCGATATGCATCTCATCACACAGTTTTTTAACGATATGTAATCCAATCCCTATACCTCTCTCCTGCTCTTTGTAGTAACGGTTGAATACCTTTGAGGGATAGGCGATCCCCTTCCCCGTATCGCGTATGATCAAGATATGTGATTCCAGGTACACCGTCACTTCGCCGTCAGGCTTGTTGTACTTTCCTGCATTGCTCAAAAGATTGTCTATGATTCGCACAAACGCATCTTTATTGAGTGATATACGAAAAGAGGGCAGTGCATTATCGTAAGTGATATTAGGATAGAGCGTCCGAAAATAATGTAGTCTCTCGTCGATTAACGGTTTGATATCGAACGTCTCGACCTGCGTCAAAGCCCCTTTTAAAAAGGTCTGCAGATTGTTCTGAAGAGAAAGGATCGTCTCTATATTGTTCTCCAGCCTTGCAATCTTCGGATTCTCTCCTATCTCCTTTTTAAATATCTTAAGATTGATCTTCATCGAACCAAGTGGGGTATTGAAATCATGCAGAATATCTTTGACGAACTCTTCATTGAGGTGTAGTGCACGACGCAAAGGCATCATGGCATAGAAAGAGAAAAATAGAGAGACCAGTGCGGCAAAGAAGGTGTAAAGCAGAAATTTACGGATCAATTCTGATCGTATTGTATCAATCTTTTCCGTATAGCGCGTATGTGGATAGACCACTTTCATCAAATACCTCGGGGCATCAGGCACCTTGAAGTAGCTGTAGAAATCCCCCTCCTGATAGAGAATGTTCTCCTCTCTGTTCTTCCCCTGATCGACAAAGTCCGTCTGCATCCCTTCACACTGGATCATATAGGCGCACAGTTGCATCTCTGTACGGACTTTCTCTTTCAGTTCGATCTTCTTCTCGCTATATGTGTGCCATGCATCGATCAGCAGCAACAACTCCAAAAGGAAAAAAAAGATCAAAAAACTTTTAAGAAAAGACTCACGCTCATAGGTTCTCAATCATATACCCCTGTCCCCGTACATTCTTGATCTCGATTCCCAGTTTGTTCTTGAGTTTGGCAAGATTAACCCGTAGTGCATTCGCATTGGGATGCTCCATCGGCTCCATCAGCGTATAGGTATCAACCACACTGTTTTGTCGGGTCACAAGGGTATGGAAGATATGCTGCTGCACCTCTCCAAGTGTGATGATCTCTCCCGCTTTGTGTATCGTTTTTCGATAGGGATCATAAACCAGATCCCCTACAGTGATCTGAACTTTTTCTTTTTCATACTTGCTCTTGATCCGGATCACCAACTCCTCCGGATCGAAAGGCTTTTTGATATAATCCTCCGCACCGATCTTGAAACCTTTGGCTATGGAGTTGATATCCCGCAGGGCGGTAATATATATCGCAGGGGTTTCGTCTCCCGCTTCCTTCAGTGCGGAAAGCACATCAAAGCCATCCGTATCGGGCACATTGATATCCAGAATATAAAGGTCATACTCCTGTGCAAAGGTCAGATCGAATACCTCGTCACCTCTGTAGGCGACATCCACCCTATAGCCCTCTATTTCCAGATACTCTCTAAGGCTCTCACACAGTATTCTGTCATCTTCAAGCAATAATATTCTCATCATACCCAAGTATAGTACGGAAGTATTACTGAAATGTTACCTGCAAGCAATAGCCTTGGGAACGCCATCCTTATTTCTTTTTCGGCATTTTCAAAATAATCACGGTGGCAACTAAAATCACCGCATAGACGATATAGGACCATATATTATCATACTGCTGAGACATTTCAATGAACCTCCATGATGATATCACCCTGCTTAACGATGCGCAGTTTTTTGTCTACAGAACGTACATCACTCTCTTCGGAGATGATCACCGGAGTGATCGTATCTTTGGCATATTCCCCTATGTGGGTCATATCCACTTTGATAATCGGTGTACCTGCATCAACCCGGCTGCCCTCCTCGACTAGACGCTCAAAGCCTTTACCCTCAAGTGCCACTGTCTCCAGACCGATATGCACCATCACGCTCAGATCTTTGTCGCCAGTAATTGTAAAGGCGTGATTGGTCAAGAATATCTTGCTGACCACACCTGCGATCGGTGCGCAGAAGGTATCTCCCGCAGGCATGACCGCGACACCGTCGCCGACCATCTTTTGCGAGAAGACCTCATCATCCACTTCGGTGATATCCACCACTTTCCCGTCTACCGGCGAGAGGATCTCCCGCTCTTTTCGTTTGAACAATCCGAACATACTACTCCTTTTGATAAATAGTCTCACCAGCGACAATAGTCACTAAAATCTGCAAATCCTCATCAAAGATCACTAGATCCGCATCATAGCCCTCTGCCAGTCTGCCTTTGGGGAGTTCCAGTTTTTGTGCGGGTGCTTCGGTAACAGTGTAGATCGCTTCGCCTAGCTGCATATCCGTATGGGTGATCATATTGCGTACCGCTTCATTCATCTTGAGCACGCTGCCTGCCAGTGTGCCATCCTCAAGCACCGCCTTGTTACCCGAGACCTCCACCCGTCTGCCACCCAGATCGTAACTGCCGCTTCGCATACACCCCGCACGCATCGCATCGGTGATGAGTATCAGCTCTTTCCCTTTCATCTTGTGTGCCAGACGCAGATGATGCGGATGAGTATGTACGCCGTCGGCGATGATATCGCAGCTGACACCCTCTCGGTCAAAACAGGCACCCGCGATACCCGGTGCCCTGTGGTGATAGGCGGGCATCGCATTGAACAGATGCGTCACATGAGAGATCCCCGCCTCAAAACTCTTGAGAGACGTCTCGTAGTTCGCCTCTGAGTGTCCGATGCTCAGTACCACATCTGGGTACTTTTGGGCGCATCTTCGTATGAATGCCATCCCCCCTTCACACTCGGGAGCCAGTGTGATCATCCGTATCAGATCACCATAACGCTCCAGCCACATCGTATGGGCACGCTGTACATACCGGGCATCCTGCGCACCGTGTTTGGCAGCGTTGATAAAAGGGCCTTCCAGATGTACCCCCAGAAGCTCTGCCCCTTCAAGGCTCGATTGACACATCTTGACATTCTCCAGCGCCGCCTCAATCGCCTCAGTTGACATCGTCATCGTCGTTGCCAAAAAAGAGGTCGTGCCGGTAGCGGGCAGCACACGAGCGATTGTTGCAAGTGCTTGGGGGGTGGCGTCCATCACATCCGCTCCGCCGCTGCCGTGGATATGTAGATCGATGAACCCTGCACTCACATATGCACCCTTGACATCGATAAGCTCGACATTGTCAAGATTGACATCACTGGCAACCGCCACGATCTTCTTGTCAAAAAGAAGCGTGTATCCCTCTACGATACGATCAGAGAGGATCAGCTTTGCATTGATGATCGCTTTGATGCGTGCTCCTTAGTTTTCAGTATCTCTCAGCTGCGCTTTGAGCTCACGCTTGAGCACTTTACCTGTCGCATTCTTGGGGAGTTCTTCGATCGTGTGGATCTGTTTGGGGATCTTGTAGTTCGCCAGATGTGCACGCAGGTGTTTTTTTAGTCCCGCTTCATCAAGCACTTCAATCTCCTCCTCCAACTCGATATACGCTACGGGCACCTCACCGCTCTTCTCATCGGACACACCGATGACTGCCGAGGCTTTGACCCCCTCAAAGCGATCGATCACCTCTTCGATCTCTCGGGGATAGATATTGATCCCTTTGGAGATGATCAGATCCTTTTTCCGATCTACGATAAAGAGAAAGCCATCTTCATCCATATATCCCATATCACCTGTCAACAGCCAGCCGTTGACAATACTCTCCGCCGTCGCCTCAGGACGGTTGAGGTAGCCTTGCATCACATTCTCTCCGCGCACGATAATATCGCCGATCTCACCACGTGGAAGCTCCTCCATATTCGCATCAACAATCTTCATCTCATAGCCGGGCAGTGCCGTACCTACCGAACCCTCCTTCTGCTTCTCGAAGGTGTTCATACAGACCGCAGGAGAGGCCTCCGAGAGCCCATAGCCCTCCAGCAAAGTAGCCCGTCGGAACTTCTGTGCCATCGCATCGAGCGTTTTGGGCTGGAGTGCCGCGGCACCGGAGATAAACGCACGGATACGGTTGAACCACATAAAGTACCACGGCAGTTTTGCTTTGGCGAGTGCGTTGTAGACATCGGGAATTCCGAAAAAGATCGTCACGCGCTTCATCAGTGTCTGCTTGAAGATGTTGGAGAAGGGCTGAAGCGACTTGATAATCACGATACTCGCCCCTACATAGAGCGGCAGTATCACACCTATCGAGAAGGTAAAGGAGTGGAACATCGGCAAAAAGACGATCGCTCTGTCCTTTGCCGTCACATTGATCGTACGTCGTCCCGAATCGGCATTAGAAAGGATGTTGCGGTTGCTCAGCATCGCCCCTTTGGGCTTTCCTGTCGTTCCGGAGGTATAGAAGATCACCGCCGTATCGTCCAATGCTCTTGGCACCTGTGCCACATCCTGTTGTGTCATCTTCCATACCTCATCATAGAGGGTATCTGCATCGCCAAGCGCTTCGGGATCCCCCTCCCAGAGCACAAAACGGCACAACTCCCTCGCACGGGAGGCTTCCACCACCTTATGGTATGTCTGGGAAGCAAGCAGCGCCACTGCACCGCTGTCCTCCAAGATATAACTCACCTCCTCCTCTTTGAGAAAGGTATTGACAGGAACAATCACTGCCCCCAGTTTGGAGATAGCGAAGACACTGTAGATAAACTCGGGTGAGTTGCGCATAAAGATCGCAACCCGATCCCCCTCCTTCACCCCTTTGGAGAAGAGAAATGCCGCCAGTCGATCCGCGCGCTCAAGCAGTTCACCGTAACGTATCTTCTGCTCGCCTTCAAACAGCGTGACCCTGCGTCCGTGTTTGCTGCCGTGTGTTTGTGCGATCTCATAGAGCGTACTGAAAGGGTAGTCCATCTTAGAACTCGTATGCCAAACCTATGTTAGTCAGATATGCTCCACCTCCGGAGAAGCTTCCCCCGTTATTCAAGACAGGATTATCGACTGTACTGTTCCATAAAGAACGCGGATCCTTGCTGTCATACAGGAATGCGGCTCCCCACGAGAGGTTCTCCGTCTGCTGATATCTAAACCCCAGACTCACGATCGTCGCATCGCTGTCGGGCAATTCAAACCCGATCGTCTTATCAGGCACGGGGGTTTCATCGATCGCGATCCCCATCATCATTGTCAACTTGTCAAAAACCATCGTTGCACCAAGTCTGAAGGTATTGGTATCTTTCCAACTCTTGTCGATAGGATCGTCAAATAACGGTACCAATACTGCAGGAATCGGTGAACCATAGTTAAAATCCAATGACTTGTAAGCCGACCAGAAAGTTCTTTCATAAACAAATTCCAACGTAAACGTCTTGTTCCATGTTTTGGAAACAGCAAGATTCAAAGCTGCGGGCAAAGGTATTGACACACTTGCATCACCATTATAGACTGCTGCACCGTTAGCATACAATGTTGCACTACCTTCTTCCTTCAGATCCACTTTCGATCGATATGTTGCTGCCAACACAATATCCTCTGTCGGCTTATAGGTCACTGCCAGATTATAACCAAACGCAAAAGTATCTCCTGTCATATCTCTGGCAATATTTGCCGGAAATCCTAATGCGGCAGCATCGGAAGAGTCACTTTTCACTATCCCTTCACTATAAACCAGTCGTACACCGCCACCCACACTAAAGTTGTCCGCCACCTTATATGAAAAACTCGGACTCAGTTCTACGATTTTTAGCGTAAACTCTTGAGCATACGCCTTTTGAAAAGGACTTTCCCATCGCTTGGACAAACCTCCCGGTGCAGTTAAGCTCACTCCCCATCTGAAATCACCGATCGCATTGGCAACATAATGCAGGTTGGGGATTAGGATATTTTCACTTTTTGATGCTCCGGAGTAGGGCGCCTGGAGTGTATACTCTATCGGAGGCAAAGTTGCTAGGGTCAGCCCTCCTTCAATATACTGCTTATCCTCCATAAATGCCATGTTCGCAGGGTTAAAATACGCCGTGTCCGCACCCGAAGTATGTGCGACATAAGCCGCCCCCAGTGACATAGAGTTGATCGACTGCTCAGGGATCTTATATGCTCCTGCCGTCACTACCGTTGCAGCCGTCGCACTCAGCAGCAGACCTTGTGTAAACGTTTTCATCTTTTCCTCCTTTGGGTTTGTTCGACTATCGCGAACTTGAAACAGCCTCTCTCAAGAGCCTCTATCAAGCCCGTAACCGACCGCTACGCTTCGACCA
>CAYPWA010000025.1:0-10052 GCA_964414325.1 uncultured Sulfurovum sp.
CCAAGGCAAGTTTTTTACTCGATCATGACAAAACCGTCACGATCAAAGCGATCTATATCTAATCATCCTCCTCTTCACTACCGAAAGTACGCCTAAGCCCCTGAATGAGTGCACGCTTCTCATCTTTGTTCAAGCGTGCTTCGGGATGCAACAGGAGATACGACGCAAGCGGCATCTCATCCTCTTCCACCTCTTCGGCGGCCTCATCACCCTCGTTTTTCTTCTGAAGTCCCCACACGGAGACATTGAAGTGCTCTCTGCCTTCTACCACATGACGGTAGATTCCCCATGAGAGCGGTGCGATATTACTGTACCACGGCCACTTGGTCTCGTTGGAGTGGCAATCTCCGCATGCACGCATAAAGAGTGTACGTGTCTGCGGGCTATCCCATTTCGGCTCGGCAAGCACCTTGGGATTGGTATGATCCCTTCCGTAGGGAACGAACTGTATCAGCACCGCCAAAACGACCAGTGCGAGTAAGATTTTTTTGAACATATTTGACTCCTTTTGATGCGGGGATTATCCCCTATTTGTCATTCCGTTTTCCTGATACGATCCTCTCGAACCGTCCAGATAAAGACAACCGGTATGAACACCAATGTCATCAGTGTCCCCACTACCAGACCACCAATGGCAACCGCACCCAGCGGTGCAAGACGCTCCAGCCCGATCGCCGCACCCTGCGCGATAGGCAGCATCCCGACCGATACGGCAAACGCCGTCATGAGTACCGGGCGGGTACGGATGCGTATCGCTTCGATCATTGCCGATTTTTTGTCCAGTCCCGCCTGTATCTGCTCCATGGCAAAGTGGATCAGCAAAATGGCATTGTTGACAATGATCCCCGAAAGCAGCATAAAGCCCATCATCGCCGGCATCGAGACATGATATCCGATCGCCAGCATCGTCCAAGACGCACCAATCACCGTCAGCGGGATCGAGAAGAGGATCATCAACGAGATCTTGACATTGGCAAAGAGGACGATCAGCGTCAGGAAGATCAGCACCACCGCCGTGATGATCGCACCGATCATCCGTGCCGCAGAGGCCTTGAACTGTTTGATCTCCCCTGTCTGCTCCAGTGTCACCCCCTTGGGCAGGGTCACGCCTTCAAGCTCTTTCTCGAAACTCGCCATAATATGAGAGATCGCACTCTTTTCTCTGTCCCCATAGACCTCCAGCGTATACGCAAGACCGTCACGGGTAATGAGACTTGGCTCCTTGTCGCTGGAAAGGCTCACGATCTTGTTCAGAGGGATCTTCCCTTTGGCAGTATCGATAAGCAGTCCCATCACTTTGGAGGGATCGTCGAACTGATCTCTCGGCAACCAGACACGCACCAGATAGTCTGCACTGTTGACACGAGGAAAACTTGCCACCGGTGCGCCCCTAAGTGCCAACCGCACCTGTGTCACTACCGCTTCTCGTGTCAGACCGTAGCGCATCGCCTCGGCTTCGTTTACCTCGAGATTGAGGACTTTTTTGTCTTTGTCCCAGGTGATCGAGGTAGAGACCACACCTTTGGTATGCGCCAAAGCATTCTCCACCTTCGCCCCTACAGCAAGCAGCGGCGTAAGGGTATCCGCACTCAGTTTCGCATCCACGGCGGCACGGATACTTGAGAGCGGGGTCGATCCGTACGGTGTGACTTCAAGATACTTCACATTCGGGATCGCAGCGATCTTTTTGCGAAGATTTTTGGATATTTGCCAGATGTCCTCTTTGCGATGGTGACGATCGATATAGGTCGCAACGATATAGAGATGATCGATACCGCTTCCGCTGCCGATACTCAGCACACCCGCTTCCGAACCGATGCTTCCCGAAGCGCGCAGTAGCCTGTTCTCCTTCGCGATGATCCGGCTAACTTGCCGCATAATCGCCTCGCTCTTCTCGATAGGTAGATTGGGTTCGGTCGTGATGCGGATATTGCCCGCCCCCGTATCCATCGGCGGCATCAGCTCCTGCCCCACCGTGGGCATCACCAGCTTGACCGATGTGACAAAGAGCGCAAGCAACACGACGATGGAGACCACACCCAAAAGCCGCGAGCCGGTAATGGCGCGCACGATTGTCGCAAAGAAGTTCTGTATAAGATCGTTGGCTCGTCCGATGATTTTATGAAACCATGCCTCGCTTTTGAGCAGCAACGGATTGTCGATCGCCAAAATATGCAACGAAAGCAACGGTACGGCGACAATGGAGATGATATACGAAGCCACCAACGCAAGCAACAGTGTCCCGACGAGCGGCGCAAAGACCGTCTGCGGGTATCCTCCGACAAAAAGCATAGGGGCTAGCGCGATCATCGTTGTCACCGTACCCGAAAGGTCGGCGAACATGATCTCCTTGGTTCCGTCAAAGACCGCGGCATGGATCTCCTTGCCAAGCTCCCGGTAGTGCCGCTCGATATTTTCCATCACCACCACCGTATCGTCCAGCAGCAGTCCCAACGCCAAAATGATCGCCGTCAGCGTCACCACGTTGAAATCGATTCCCACCAGCCACATCAATGCGACCGTAGAGGCGTAAACAAGCGGGATGGTTACCAGCACCACCAGTATCTGACGGAAACTGGCAAGAAAAAGAAAGACAATGATGGTAGACATCACGATTGCATCTCGTAACGACTCGAACATATTGGTCGTGGACTGTTCGATGGTGTCTTTCTGTGTATCGCTGATCTCAAAACGGATGTTGGGGTAGCGTGCTTCGTACTTTTTAAGCTTTGCTTCAACCTTTTCGATGGTTTTGATCACATCCGCCGAGAGGGTACGCTGTACGGAAAGTGCGATTGCAGGCTTTCCGTTACCGTAGTATGCCGCACTGTTCTCATAATGCCCGAAATAGACCTCTGCCACATCCGAAAGCCTGACATCCGGTGTGATAGGCAGTGTTTTAAGTGCGGAGACACTACTGCGTTTCCCTGGGGACTTGAGCAGATAACGGTGTGCCTCGTTGGTGATGAAGCCTACGGCAAAGTCACTGTCGTTCTTTCCGATCGCTGCAATCACCTCTCCCAAGGAGAGATGGTAGGCATCCAGCTTATGCTTGTCGATGATGATCTGCATCTCTTTTTCGTATCCGCCGAAGATATCGACATTGGCGATCCCTTCTGTTTTGAGCAGATCATGGCGGATGGGACCGGAAGCAAGATCGCGGATAGACTCCAAGTCCGGACCGTCCTTTTCTTTAGCAGACATGGCAACGACGACAACCGGTGCGGTAGCTTCAGTGATCTTGATGATCTGCGGCTCTTTGATATCCGCGGGCAGCTTCGCACGTATTTTGGAGACGGCATTGGTCACATCGTTGACCGCGGTATCGATATCTTTGGCATACTCGAACTCCGCACGGATCACCGTCACCTCGTCGATTGTCGTAGAGTAGGCACGTCTGATCTCATCAAGTGTATAGAGTTCCTCTTCCACCGGCACGGCGATATTCCTTGCCATGGTTTTTGCCGAAGCACCCGGTTCGACAATGACCACCGCAACCTCAGGATAGTTGGAGTTGGGGAAGAGGTTTCGGTGAATCTTGTTGTATCCCATCACCCCCATCATCAAAAAGAGTGCCAGAAACGAGATGATGATGTGGGGTTTTTTGAGGATACGCTCCACCCATGTGGGGGACTCCTGCCTACTCATGGCTGCCATCCTCTTTTGGCTTGATCAGCCCAACATTCCGATATGCCGGAAGGGTGGAGAGCTTCACTTCGGCTGCACTGGCAATCCACCCTTTGGGACACTGTTCCAGCAACACACGGTTCTCCTGATGTAACAACACCTTCACCTTTATTGGATGGAAACGCTCCTTCTCATAGACCATGGCAAAGACCCCTTCGGGGGTATGCATCACAGTGGTATCGGGCAGGATGCACCCTTTGGCACGCGCTGTCAACACCGCTATGGAGAGGCTGCTTCCCGTAGGCAATCCCGTAGGGGCATCGAGTGCCGCTTCCGCCGTGACCAAACCATTGGTGGAGACAGGATAGATCGCACGGATCTTCCCGATCGGCTTGTCCTCCCGCATCACGATCTGCCCTTGGGAGACTCCCTCTTTCCCCGGTGCGAAAGAGAAGAGAAGTTTCTGCTTGTCGTTGCTCATACGCACGATCGGTTTGCCTGCAGCGGCAAGATCCCCCTCATGCAGGATCACCTTGTCGATCGTACCGTCAAACGGTGCCGTGATACTGAGATAGCTGAGCTGATGTTTCAACTGCTCTACCTTGGATCGTGTCGTCTTCAATGCCGAAACTTTCATCTCCACTGCAATGCGGGAGCTCTCCAGCTGTTCTTTGGAGAGCCCGCCGATACGATAGAGCTTTTGGTTGCGCGCATAGATGCTGCGGGCGAGTGCCAGATCACCCTGTTGCGCAGCGAGTGTCGATTGGAACGCATGGATACTCGAGAGGATCTCCGTCTCGTCGATGCGCACAAGCAGATCCCCTTTGTGCACCCTCTGCGACTCCTCTACGCGTACCTCCTTGACATATCCTGCCAGTTTGGTCGAAAGCGTGATGCTTTTGTCTCCCTCCACCTGTGCAAGATAGCGTACCTTGCGAACCATCTCTCCGCTTACCCCTTTGACCACCGGTACACTCACCGCGTCCGCCGCAGGAGTCGGTTGTGATGCCACCTGCTCCTGACGCTCTTTGAGCAAGCTTCTTCCTTTGATCAGCAGTATGGCTACAGCGACGATCGAGATGATCGTCACGATGCGTTTTCTTGTCATTGTTTACCCCTTTTTGTTGTCATTTTGTAACTACCCTGCTCCAACAGATAGTCCATATAGTATTTCCCTTTTTGGTAGTTGTATTTGCTCTGGATCATTTTGGCACGGGAGAGCTGTGTCTGCGATGTCGCATACAGTAGGTCGTTGATGGTACTCACCCCGTTTTGATAGCGTACGCGTTCAATCTTCTCACTGGCTTGTGCCAACGCATACTGCTTGAGATCACTTTGGTAGTTGGCATACTCCTGACGCATCTTCTCTCTGGCTTCGATCAGAGACTTCTTCAGATCACGAAGCGTCTGCTCTTTGTCGAATGCTGCCTCCATATGGGCGATCTTTGCCTGCTGTATGGTCGCATCCCGTTTTCCGAAATCAAGTACCGTCCATTTGGCATTGACACCGATCTGCCAGTTCTTCTCACTAGCCCATCCGGTACTCGGGTTGACAGCCGTGGGTTCGTTGTCTCCGTAGTTGTAGCCGTAGTAGCCCTCCAGCGAGACCTGTGGGAGGAGAGAAGACTCACTCTTCTCTACCCCTTTTTGCGCCCGGCGCACTCCATACTCCGCCACTTTGATGCGCGTAAGATTTTCCGCTTTTGCCATGATCTCCCCCAATGCGATGTGTGGTTCTCGGACGGAGACTTTCACTTTTTGCAGTGCCCCTACATCATCCACACCCGCCAGTGAAGCGAGCGAAGCCTTGGTGATCTCGATATTGCCGCGTATCACCTCCGCATAGGCCTGCGCACCATAGCGCTCTTTCTGTGCCTTGAGCAGATCGATACGGGCTTTTTTCCCAAGCTGCACCTCTTTGGCGATCACTCTCTCCAGATGTGTGAGTGCCGTAACATACTTCTGCTGCGCATCCTTCATCTCCTCCAGTGCCAGCATGGAGAGATAGAGCGATGCAACATTGTATGCCAACTGCTCTTTGGTCAGTAAAAGCCGACTGTCTGCCATCGTCTCCGCCAAACGGTCCATCTCCACCTGTCTGGTCTGTGCAAATCCGGTAAAAAGCGGCACCTGATAACGAACGCCCATCGTATACATATCCGTTGTCGTAGGCACATGCTGTGCACCCGTAGCGATCGTAGCGGGAGTAAGCGGTGCGAGCGTTCGCGCCCAGTTGTAGTGGGTAAAGCCGCCTACCAGATCGATCGAACCGAAGCGATCTGCCTTGCTTGCCTGTCGCTTCATGCGACTCTTCTCTATCTGCGCCTTGCTTTTCTTGATCACTGTCGCGTTTTCCATCGCCTGCGCGATCAAACCGTCAAGCGAGACTGCAAACAGCGGTACGTTCAACACGGCTGCGATACATAGTCGTTTTATCATCTCTGACATCTCCCAAGTGAACACAGGTGTGTCCCGATATAGGATACGATACTACCAGAATGATATGAACCCTGTGTGAACTATTGTTGCGATGGATTCAATCGAAGTCTTTTACGGATATCGTAAGTGGAGATATAGGCGCGTATCGCCTCTTTCAGTCTTTCTTCATCCAGTGTCGTAGGGGGTTTCATGGGGAATTTCAAAAAGAACTGCGGCGGCATGATAGAGTGTGTGCGTTGCGGGGAACGCAGATACGCCAGCATCGCTTTTTCGATACGATCAGGCGTACTGTAGCGCATCAGATAACGACGGTAGATCAGATCACTGGGGATCTTCTGCTCGATATGGCATGCCAGACAGCGCTGTTTGAGCACTGTATCGTCCGCATGAGCGCCTACTGCCGCTATCAATACACCCCATACCAGTATCCCTATCTTTCCCATATGATCCTCACTGTTGTTCCTTCACCCTCCGCAGAATCGATCTGCATTCGATAGCCGTAATGGTTGACAATCTGATTGACAATATCCAGACCGATACCAAAACCGCCTTCGCTGTTATCCGCGCGCTTAAAGCGTTGCAGGATTGTCTCCATATCCGCCTTGCGTATCCCCTTTCCGGTATCCGACACCAAGAGCCTCTGACGATTCAAAGAGACCTTCAATCTGCCGCCCACTCTATTGTACTTGATCGCATTGGAGAGGAGATTGTCAACCAACCTGATCGCGTCGTTCCTGTCTATTGACAACACAACATCCTCTTTGATATCCGCTTCTATCCGAATGCCTTTGGCATCCGCCATACCCCGGAAGTAAATAAGTCGCTCCCCAATCACACTTCCCATCTCTACCTCCACGACAGCACGATGGTAGTCGTGGTTGAGGTTAAGATAGGTCAGGTCATCATAGATGCGGCTGAGCGTACGCGATGCGATGTCGATGCGCCCAAGCTCCGCCTTGGCATGTTCGCATTTGCCAAAGGTCTCGATCATCTCGATATTGGTGAGGATGGTGCTGATAGGCGTATTAAGCTCATGGGTCGTGTCCTGAATAAAGCGGTTCATCTGCTCGATGGCATGACGCATAGGCGCGACAAAGAGCTTCCCTAGAAAATACCCCAACACGGCAAAGAAAAACCCGCCTGCCAGCATAAAGAGCAGTACGTTTCGCGCCAGTATGCGGATCGGCTCCCGATCCAACGGTGCGGAGACCATCAGATACGCAGCCCCGAGATAGTAGGGGTCAACCCGCTCGATATGAACCAGTCTTTGGGGTGTATCCTTAAGCTCAAGCGGCTGCGGCACAGGAAACGTACCGAAGATATACGCCTTGTCAAGATCATAGATCGCCGTATCGATCCTTTTGGTATGCGGGTAGTAGAGCACCTTCTCTTCGGACTGGTGCAGCGTTCTGAGTGTCGAGAGCATCTGCTTCGCCTCATAGGTGAGCCGGTCTCTCTGTTTATCGATGAGATGGCGCTTGGTAGAGGTATAAAAGATCCATGCAGCCAGAGAGAAGAGCACAAAGGTCGAGGCAAGGTAGATCACCAAAAAACGGATCAGTGAGCGTTTTTCACTGTGTAACAAATCGATACCCTATATTTTTGACCGTCTCGATCCGCTCTTTGCCAATCACCGAACGCAATGTTTTGATATAGGTGCGCAGCGACCCGCCGCTTGGCTCCTCACCATACGACCAGAGCGCTTCGTAGATACGCTCGTACCCCAGCAGTTCATCGGGATGCTGCAGAAATAAGCGCAGAAGCTTGACCTCCTTGGTCTTGAGTGCCACGCGCTTACCGTGATCGGTCAACAGCAACTCTTTGGGATCAAAAACCAATCCCTCCCTCAGTACGATCTTCCCCTCATGGGTACCGTAGCTGCGTTTGAGCAGCGACTCGATGCGCACCAATAGCTCTTTGAGCGCAAAGGGCTTGCGGATATAGTCGTCACACCCTGTGGCAAATCCCTTTTCCACATCCTCTACACTGTTAAGCGAAGTGATAAAGATCGCGGGTATCTCGCTCCCCTCTTCTCTGAGCTGCTTAAGAAAAGAGAAACCGTCAAGATGCGGTACCTTCACATCCAGCAGCATCAGGTCGATCCGGTGTTCATAGACGATCTCCTGCGCCTCATGCCCATCGTAGGCACACAACACCGCATAACCTTTGAGTTCCAGAAACTGTTTGACGGTATCACTGAGCTGAAGGTCATCCTCAAGAAGCAACAGGGTCTGTTTCATGACTCTCCTTTGTCATAGTCTACCCGCCGTTTGTGAACGCTGTGTGAACGATTTTTGTTACATCAAGCGTCACACAGGTTCCGCTCTCTTTTTGAGAGTCGATCGTGATGGCGATACCTTCACGGTCACAGTAGCTTTTGACCAGCGCCAGCCCGATCCCCTCTCCCTGAGAGCCCTCCTCCCCCTGATAGTAGCGCTCATAGACACGCACTAGCTGCGCTTCATCCATGCCGATCCCCCGATCCTCAATCTGAAGCCTTTGTGCCGTCAGCCTGACATCGATCGGGCTCTCTTTGGGGGAGTACTTCATAGCGTTCCCCAGCAAATTGTCAAAAACCTGCTCAAACCCGATCCTGTCTACCGTGACCATGCAGGGCTGCAGATCGAGTCTGATGGGATTGCGCTGCTGATCGGCGAAGATCTCTGTACGATCCCTGACCAGATCGGCAAGATCGAAGGTCTCACGCGGTATCTCATGTACCTCTTTTTTGATGGTGTAGACCAACTCCTCATAGAGACGTTTCAGACGCACGGCGGCATCTTCTATCCGCTTGATGCGTTTGCGTGCGCGCGCATCTTCGTTGTTTCTGGCAAGCATCGCTGTATTGGCTTCGATCGTAGAGAGCGGCAGATTCAGCTCATGGATGATATCCCGTGTCAGATGCATCAGGTGTTCTTTGGTCTTTTTGTGAGGCATGAGGATATGGGAGGCGATGATATACCCCCATCCGATACCCAACAGCACGACAAAGCCGCTACCTACCAGAAAGGTGCTCTCATCGAAACCTTCATTGCGCAGAAACCAGTAGAGAAAACTCAGCAAGAGCAAAAGACTCGCCACATATCCCAGTGCCGCCATCCATATCTGTTTACGCATGATCGATCCAGCGGTATCCGACACCACGCACATTGACGACCGACTCGGGGAAGTAGCGTTTGAGCTGCGTAATATAGACTCGTAGCGCTCCGTCGCTGGCACTCTGCCCCGCCGCCCAGAGCCGGTCACGTATCACCTCGACAGGGACAACCGCTCCGTTGGACTCGATCAGTAGTATCAAAAGCTCCACCGCCTTTTGGGTCACCTCCAGCGGTGTCGTCCCCTCATAGAGCTTTTTGGCGTTCTTGTCCAACGTATAAGTGCCGATGTGCATTCGCTCCTGACGGATCTGACGTCGAAGCAGCGCCCTGATACGCAGCAGCAGTTCATCCAGATCAACCGGTTTTTTCATATAGTCGTCCCCACCTCTTTCAAACCCCTCTTTCAAGGAGGCTTTGTCTTCGCGTGAGGTTAGAAAGATCACCGGTGTCATATCGCCGCTGTCACGTAGCTTTTGAAGCAGATCAAACCCGCTCTCATAAGGCAGATTGACATCGAATAGATAGAGATCGTAGGTATGGGCATAGGCAAGATCGAGTGCACTGTATGGATCAAGCGCCGTATCGACGACAAACCCCTCCTCTTCGAGAAAGTCCTCGATGGTTTCGTTGAAGAGTTTGTCGTCTTCGAGAAGAAGGATTTTAGCGGACACGGGAGTGTCCTTGTAGTGAGGAGTGAGTAGTGAGTAGTGAGTAACGAAGGTATGCATCTCTTGGCAATGCTTCTTTCCATAATAAAAGTATTTGTAAAGTGAATACGCTCTTAATCACTCCTCACTCCTCACTTGTAAACTTGCAAAAGCAAGTTTACATATGCATCCCGCCGTTGACTTTCAGGGTCTCGCCGGTGATATAGGAAGCATGATCGGA
>CAYPWA010000026.1:0-10002 GCA_964414325.1 uncultured Sulfurovum sp.
TTTGATCTTCTCGACATAACGAAACCTCTCTACCTTGACATCCGATCCGATGATCCCAAGGTCATTGCGCATCAGATCGACGATCATCACATGTTCCGCCATCTCTTTTTCATCTGCGAGGATCTTCTCCTTGGCATCGGGGATGTTCGCATCGATCGTCCCTTTCATCGGGTAGGTAGCGATGGTGTTGCTTTCGATCTCTATAAAGCGTTCGGGAGAGAAGCAGACAAACGTATCTTTGAAGTAGAGCTTGAACTTGGCTTTGGAAAATCGGAAGATCTCTTGGAGTGTCAGATCGGTTTGGATGGGGGTCCGAAAGGTGAGGTTGAGCAGATAGGTGTTGCCTGAGCGGATCTCCTCTTTGACACGCTCCATGGCGTTTTGGTAGGTGGCGAAATCGACAGGCGTTTTGGAAAAAGAAAAATCCTTCTCGCGTTTGGTGACAGGATAGTTGCGCCACTCCTCCAGCTTGTAGCAGATGTCGTCATCGAGTTCGTCGAGCGGTTGCACGAAGATCTTGGTTTTGTCGTAGGAGAGGATGAAGAGAAAAGGTATTTTTTTGGCACCCAGTCGATCCATTTCCGCAAAAGATATTTTATGATAATCGGTATGCGAAGAGAGAGGCACAAAATATCCTTTGGTAGAGAATGGCGGCATTATACCATAAGGAAAAATTGAAAATAATTAGGGGAGTGACGACCTCCATAGGAGAGTCGTCGTGGAAAAGTTTTGTCTTTAACTCATGATCTCTTCGATCGTAATATAGTCACCGACTCTGCCTGTTATTTGCTCAATATCGGTATTGACCGGAAGGGTTTTTTTGCCTGGTCTCCACCCCGCAGGACATACCTCTCCTGTTTTGGTGGCATGCTGCCAGGCTTCGACCTGTCTTAGAAATTCATTGACATTTCTTCCTACGGAGGGAGCCTGTACTTCCTGTGCGACGACAACACCATCCGGGTTGATCAGAAATCTTCCTCTCAACGCAATCCCTTCTTCTTCTATCATCACGCCGAAGGCTCTGGTGACTTCACCGGTATGATCCGCACCTATGGTCAGCTGAAGATCCTTTAGCAGAGGTTCTGTCTCTACAAAACGTTTATGTGAGAACTTCGTATCGGTTGAAACGGCAAGTATTTCAACTCCCATTTTTTGGAATTCATCATACTTCGCATTCATCGCTGCGATCTCAGTGGGACAAACGAAGGTAAAGTCAGCCGGATAGAAACAGACGACATGCCATTTTCCTTCATAGTCACTGCTTTGTACCGTTGTGTAGTGACCGCTTTTTGCGTCATAGGCTTCCATTTTAAAATCGGGTGCTTTTTTCATAACAAGTGAACTGTTCATTGTTGTATCCTTTTGGTGTGTGTTTTCTGGTTTGGTCTCATTGTCCGAGACAACTTCATTGTGTGCTTCAATGGGAGTGTCGCATGCCATTATGACTCCTTTTAGAGGGATAAGTTTAGCCCTTTTTTGTTAACTGAAACATAATCACAGCAGCTTGATGAGTTTGTCTGTCATATCCATCGCAAAATCTGGTGGCATGTTCCCTCTGTTGAAATAGACATAGCTGTCAAAGCCCCATTTCATGATATGCGCAAAGGGTGAATGTATGGCTTTATCTGTCGTACCGCCGTAGAGTACATCCGAAACGATCAGTGTGGCATCATGTCCACCCATATTCATAATGCAGAATACTTCCGGTTGATAGGGAGGAACGGTTATCTCTTCTCCCAACTCCTTCATAAGAGAAGCTGCGGCAATGCTTCCCTGAATGATGGCGATGTGCCCCAGTTTCGGCTGAGCCATAGCGTTGTTGTCTCCGGCTGCAAAGATGTTGGGGTAGTCCAGATGTCGCATATTCTCATCTGTAGGTATAAAACCTTTTTCATCACCGATACCAGAGGTTTTCAGTACTTCGGGAGCGGCATAGGGAGGAATGACAATAGCCAGATCACAAGGCATGCGGCTTCCGTCTTCAAAAGCGATGAAGTCTTTGCCTATCTCGGTCAGCACCTTTTGGGTATGCAGTGTCATATCTCGTTCCTGCATGATCTTCCCCACGACCTCTCTGGGTGTATCCCCTACATCTTCGAAGAACACTTCTCCAGCGGTAAAGACAGTGATCTCATAATCTTTTTTTCTCTGTTTGCGTTTCTCGTGAAGAAGATAGTGATCGAGCATGAACATCACTTCACCAATCGGTCCTTCACAGGGAGCAAGCAGTTTCGGTGCATCTACACGGGTTCCCCATGTACTTTTGGCTGCACCGGTGACAATATTCCCGCCTTCAAAGGTCTGTAGTCGTCTCCAAAGTTTTTCAGCCTGTGTGTCGTCACAAACCGAATAGCCGTATTGACTAAATCCCTTAATCGCATCGTAGTCTTTTTTCGCACCAAGTGTAATAAAAAGATAGTCATACGCTATTGTCTGATCGGTTTTGCTGTGAAGAAGATTGTTTGCCGCATCGATCGAAACGATCTCATCATGGATGAACGTCCCACCTTTTGTTTCTATGGTGTGTTTGAGATCTACCAGGGAATGTGAAAGGGCGGCACCCTCAAGAGCGACTTCCGGCAATGAGGGTTTGAGAAGAGCCTGCTCTCTGGCATCGATCAGTGTGATCTCAAGACGATGTCCGATGAGATGACGCAGTTTGTAAAAGATATGCAGTCCGGCAAAGCCTGCACCAAGAATCACTATTTTTTTCATGTTTGGTTCCTTTGTCTGTTGGAATTGATTTGATAAGAGGATAAACGTCTTTACGCAAAAACAGATCGGCGGAAATTTTCCTGCCAGTCTTCTGCTTCTGTCCCCAGCATCTTTTGTTGAAAACCGTTTTGATCGACTCCCGGTTTGTCCATCCCTGCAATAGGGGGTATTTCCGTATCCGTCTCTGCACCGTTTGTCCCATGACATCCGGCACAAGCATTGGACAGAAGCCAGCTTGAAGGTTCAGGAAATGCCTTGGCAAGTTTAAAATTCTCTTCAAGTGTCATAGCCCCTTGCTGTGCCTTCATGGAAGTTGCAATACGCTGATTTGACCAGAGAAAAGAGCATGAAAGAAGTGCAAAAAGAATCATACACTTTTTACAATTTTGACTTGACATTCTTTCCCTTCTCAATCTTTTTCATTTTTTAGGTAATAACACCCGCTTTTGAGAGTATCGAGTGACCCATGTTCTTTGATGTAAAGTTCTTCAAGTTCCTCCAGCCTTTCCATTTTCTGGTGGTGACTGCAGTTGAGCAGCATAAAGCGATAAGCGATCCAGATAATCACTGGCCAGCTTGCATACCAGAGAATTGCGTCAATGTATTGCATATCAAACTCCTTTTAGTAATGGTGTGCATCGTTACGCACTTCGTCTATGGTGATCTTGGTTCTGTTCATCGCACGCCATGCCCAGAAGATATAGACGAGGACGAAGGGTACCAGCAAAGACACATAGGACATGGCTATCAGTGTATATCGGCTGCCTGAACTGTTTTCGATGGTCAGGGAACTTTGCATATCTGCCAGTGAGGGGTAGAATACCGTATGGTTGTAGCCAAGTATCAAAAACAGTCCAATAACAACCAGTATGGTTCCTATACCTGAAAACCAGATGCCTCTGGTACTTTTGAACCACAGGTCGCTTGCAATTCCCCAAAGCAGAGAGAGTGCACCGACGATGATCATGAGTGCTATCCACGGCATGGCTACAAGATTGTGCAGGAACTTGAAAGATTCCAGGTTCACGACTTTGCTTGCAGGATCATAGTTGTATCCTGGCATCGTAAGGATACTGCCGACTACATAGGCAAAGAGTATTAGAAAGATCCATGTCTCATATTTCAATACGGTCTTTGCACGATCCGTTACCGGTTTTTCATCTACAGCATTGATAAAGTACAAAGCCGCCTGAATACGGGCAAGAAAGAAGAGCATGAATCCAAAGGCAACATTGAACCAGTTGAATGCCCCTTCAAGACCATAGGTTGGTTTTGTCCAGTGGGAAAGATGCATATCGTTAATGATGAAGTTTCCTCCCGTGTAGAGTGTGCCCAGAGCGATACCGATAAGGATGATCCCCAGACTTCCATTGATAAAAAGGAATATCTCATAGGTTCTGGCACCAAAAACATTGTGGGGTTTTTTGCGGTATTCGTAGGCGACAGCCTGGATGATAAAACAGAAGAGTATCGCCATCCAGACAAAGTAGGCTCCGCCGAAAGTCGTGGCATAGAAGAGAGGGAAAGCCGCAAACAGTGCACCGCCGAACATGACCAGAGATGTGAATCCAAGCTCCCATTTCATTCCCAGTGCATTGACGATAAGGTCACGTTCATCTTCTGTTTTCCCCAGAGTGTAGAGCAGTGTCTGTCCTCCCTGCACAAAAGTCATAAACACAAACAGTGCAGCCAGTACGGCAACCAAAAGCCACCAGTACTCCTGTAACATCAGATAGGATAGTTTTTCAAACATTTATGCCTCCTTGGGACCGATTTTGATCTGCGTGGTCATGATCTTGACCTCAGCGATAAGCAGAGCCGTGAAGAGCACGGCGAACATCCAGAAAGTGATCATGACGGATGAGGTTGCTATCTGTGAGGTAGCCATACCTACGGGCAGCATATCCTGTATAGCCCAGGGCTGCCGCCCGACCTCTGCGGTAATCCAGCCGGACTCCTGTGCAAGGTAACCCAAGGGAAGACTCCATAGCGCCGCTTTGAGAAAGAAGCGCTTTTTCTCCAGCGTGTTGGTCATCGTCAGGTAGAGGATGATAACGAACAGTGTAATGAACCAGAATCCCAGTGTGACCATGGTATGAAATGCATAGAAGGTCAGCGGGACATTGGGAATGACATCCGAAGGTTTCTGAAGATAACCGTATCCGAGATATTGGGCATTGGCTTCAAAGGTTTGCAGCGCAGAAGCCGCTTTGGCGGTATCCCCTGATTTTTTTGCCTGTTTGTAGGCAGTGAGTGCTTCTACCGCTGTTTTCCCTTTTTCAAGTTTTGCAGCAGTACTCATAATACCATGTGCCTCATCACCGTTTATCAACTGTTTGATACCTGGTACATAGGCATTGACATCATGAAATCCCAAGAGAGAAAGACCTTCCGGGATTTCTATTTTAAATAAAAATTCTTTTTCTGTATTGTCGTATCTTTTCTTGGGATTGAGAATACCAAATGCGACGATAGGTGCCTGGGACTTACCATTGTACAAACCTTCCATGGCAGCGAGTTTCATAGGTTGATAGATGGCATCCTGCCGTGCAGAATCGTCTCCTGTGGTCAGATTGAAAAGAGAGACGATCAGCCCGAAACTGGCCGCGACCATGATGCTTCGTTTGGCGAACTGTATATCTCTGTGTTTGAGAAGATACCAGCTGCTGATGGAAATGACGAACAATGCAGCAAGCACATAGCCACTGGAGATCGTATGAAGAAATTTGGTATAAGCATTGGGGTTGAAAAGGACTTCCCAGAAGTTGGTCATTTCGTTTCGTGCCGTATCAGGATTGAAATGCATGCCTACGGGGTGTTGCATCCAGCCATTGGCGACAAGGATCCAAAGTGCGGACAGGTTGGAACCCACTGCAACCAACCATGTAGAGAGCAGGTGGGTACGTTTGCTGACCTTTTCCCAGCCAAAAAACATAATGGCAAAGAAGGTTGATTCCATAAAAAATGCCATAAGACCTTCGATCGCAAGCGGTGCACCGAAAATATCTCCGACGATCCAGGAGTAGTTCGACCAGTTGGTACCAAACTCAAACTCCATAATAATCCCCGTTGCCAGACCGATGGCAAAGTTGATCGCCAGCAGTCCCATCCAGAATTTTGTCGTTTTTTTCCACCATTCGTCGCCGGTCTTGACGTAGATCGTCTCCATCAGAGCGACGATGAACGTCAGCCCCAGTGTCAGAGGTACGAAGATCCAGTGGTAGAGTGCGGTCAACGCAAACTGTGCTCTGGACCAGTCAATGAGAGAAGGATCTATGTGTGTCATGTTGTTTTCCTTATTGTGTAGTCAGTTGATTTAAAATGTAATCGCCTCTTTGTGTGTCGTTGGAAAAGTTCTCCTGAAGGATATCTGGGAAAAAAAGCCATTTGATGATGACGAACATCACAAAGACTTTGACAAGGATGAGTATCCATAGCTTTTTCCCGATACGCATATTTTTAAAACCGTCATAGTAGAGATTGAATACTCCAAGAACTATTTTTTTCATCAGTTCAACATTTTTATGCATCGTTATCCATGAGAAAAGTACTACTTTGTCTTTTCCGATATGTCTTTGTTCTGCTCATCTTCCTCAAGTGTATCCAGGTAGCTACCCCCTGCCAAAAGTGCAAAACCGTCAAAAAGAAGACTGACCCCCACAAAAATGCCTATCATGTAGACAGAACTAAATGGCCAACCTACAATAAAGAGCACGCCCAGTGCCAAAGAGGTGACAGCGTTGATCAGCCAAAGCCACCAGATCTTTTTGGGTCTCATGGAAAACGCCAGACCAAATCCTGCAAATGCATCGATAAAGAAATAGATGGAAAAGAGCAGTCCAAGTGCCGCGACACCGTCCATAGGAAAGAAGATCATCAGAATCGAAACAAGTACAAGCATCGTACTCTTGAGCCATCCTGCCCAGTCCTGCCTGTTGCTCTTCCATGTCATCCATGCTGCAGAGATACCGGCTAAAAGCATAAGATATGCAATAAACAGTACGGTACTAAACGTTACAACAGCAGGGAAGAGAATGCCTGCCAGCCCAAGCAGAATAAAGAGAATGCCACTCACGGTCGCATATTTCTTGAAGCGTTCCACCAGTGTGCGATTGATATTGATTTCAGGTGAAAGATTGCTGTTCCACATAATCATCCTTTATAGTAAAATTTTACAAAGTATAGAGCATCGGGGTGAATATATCTGTTAACTGACGAACAGAAAAGAGAGCAATGAGCTTATATAATGTACTACAATAAAAAATACCGATCTGATATACAAAGGAGAAGATCATGTCATCAAGCAGGATAAAAGAGATCAAAGCATTGGAGATTCTGGATTCGAGAGGGAATCCTACAGTCAGAGTTCTAATGGAGCTTGAAGACGGTACGAAAGTCTCTTCCTCTGTTCCTTCCGGTGCGAGTACGGGAGAGTATGAAGCGGTTGAACTTCGGGACGGGGATTCTGAACGGTATGACGGCAAGGGTGTTTTGAAGGCAGTGGACAACGTCAATACCCAGATAGCACCGCTGCTTATTGGTATGGATGCCAAAGAACAGGCACATATAGATGCTGCGATGATCGCGCTTGACGGGACAGATAACAAATCGAATCTGGGAGCCAATGCTATTTTGGGTGTCTCCATGGCAGCAGCCAAAGCAGCCGCATGCTCAAGCGGTGTTGAACTGTTTCGCTATCTTGGCGGAACAGATGCCAGACGACTGCCTGTGCCCTGCATGAATATCCTCAACGGCGGAGAACATGCGGACAACAGTGTGGATTTTCAGGAATTTATGGCTGTGCCGGTGGGTGCGCCGAGTTTTGGTGAAGGGCTTCGCTATGTGGCGCAAACGTTCCATGCACTCAAAAAAATACTGGCAGCCAAAGGGCTTGCCACTTCTGTAGGAGATGAGGGCGGTTTTGCACCGAATCTGCAAAGCAACGAAGAGGCGATGGATCTGATTATCGAGGCGATAGAGGCGGCAGGTTTTGAACCAGGAAAAGATATCATGATAGGTATAGACAGTGCGGCTACTTCGTTCTGTACCGATAAAAAAGGAAACTATGATCTCAAATGGTCGGGCGCGGGACACAAAACCAGCGAAGATCTGATCGCGCTTGCCAAAGTGTGGATAGAGAAGTATCCCATTGTATTTTGGGAAGACCCTTTAGCGGAAGAGGACTGGGAAGGATTTGCCAAATTTACGGCGGAACTTGGCGACAAGATAGAAGTTATAGGAGATGACCTGTTCGTGACAAACACAAAGTTCATCTCCCGTGGTATTAAAGAAAAAAGTGCGAATGCTTCGCTCATCAAACTAAACCAGATAGGCACGGTCACAGAAACGATCGATGCAGTAAGGATGTGCAGAGACAACGGATGGAGATATCTGATCTCACACCGTTCCGGTGAGACAGCCGATACTTTTTTGGCAGACTTTGCGGTGGCCATGGATGGCGGACATTTAAAGACCGGTTCGGCTTCAAGAAGTGAAAGACTGGCAAAATACAACAGACTTTTGGAAATAGAAATGCTTCTGGAGAAGGAAGCTCTGTACAAGTGGAAATAAAAGGTTTATCTCTGAAAACACTATAAAATCCCCGTTCCTTTGACAGGGAGGTTATTGATACCAAGATAGGTGCAGTAGATGATGGAAGATTATACATCCAACAGCAGAAGCTTCAAGATCGCCATCCGCATAAACACCCCGTTTTTGACCTGCTCAAGCACTTTACATCGAGAATCTTCAAGCATCTCGTCACTGATGTCGATGTTGCGCATCACGGGACCGGGGTGCATCAGGAGGATGTTTCGACTGCCCAGACGCTCTTTGGTGATGCAGTAGTGTTTGGCATAGGCTTCGTAGTCGTCGAAGATCGGTTTGGCGTGGCGTTCGAGCTGGGCGCGTAGGCTGATGATGACATCGACATTGTCGATCACCGCATCGAGATCTTCAAAAGAGGGCAGTTCACTTTGAGTGGGCAGAAAGGGTTTGGGGGCGACAAGGACGATCTCCATCCCCATACGCCCAAGCAGGCGGATGTCCGAGCTGGCTACACGGGAGTTGACGATATCGCCGACGATCGCGACTCTCTTCCCCTTGATATCTCCGTCAAAGTGCTCCATGATCGTAAAGAGGTCAAGCAGCGCCTGTGTGGGGTGGGCGTAGTTGCCCGCGCCGGCGTTGATGACGGAGGTGAGCCCCATTTGGGCAAGCAGACCCGGTGCATCGTTCTCGGCGTGTCGGATGATCACCCCGTCAGGTCCCATCGCGCAAAGATTGGCGAAGGTGTCTTCGAGGCTCTCTCCTTTTTTGGTGGAAGAGCGGCTGGGGTCAAGATGTACGACTGCAGCACCCAGCCGCTTGGCAGCGACCTCGAACGAACTTCTTGTACGGGTCGAGGGTTCAAAGAAGAGAGTGATGAGCAGTTTGTCCTTGAGGAGCTGAGGGGGGTGTTGACGTTTGAATGAAGCGGCATCATGTAAAAGCGCATCGATCTGCGTATCTGTCAGTGTCGTGGTGTCGATGAGGTGTTGCATGGGTGGGATCCTCTTGAAGTTTATGGTAATTATATCGAAGCTATGATTTTAAAGTGTTTGCACAAAACGCTCCAACCCTTCATCCACGCTCCACCACTCTGGGAAGACGGCATCATAATAGGGCTGTGTCACTTTGCTAAAGTGCTCTTTGTCTTCATACAGGTTGACGCACCACGCAAAATCGATATCGAAACTGCGCAGTGCCATCATACTCAGCAGCGTGTCGTTGATGCACCCGAGGCGACTGGGGGTGACCAGCAGGGCTTTGGCTTCGAGCTCTTTGATGAGGTGCACCGTCATATAGGACTCGGTGATGGGTACCATCAAGCCGCCCGCTCCTTCGACAAGCAGGATGTCACACTTTTTGAGTAGCATATCGTGCTTGTCGATGATATATTGCAGGTCGATGGTATGCTTCTCATCCGCACAGTATGGGGCGGCGGGGAGCGGAAAAGTGTAGGCGGTGATATCTTCGGTCGTCATCCCTTCAAAGGCATTGTTGACCCGCTTGCACGCCTCCAGTAGTGCCGCAGCATCGGGTGGGGTATCCGTCACACCGGTTTCGATGGGTTTGTAGACCCCCGGTCGCAGTCCTCGGCGTGCGATCGCATCGATGAGCTTGAGTGTGGTGTGCGTTTTTCCTACGTTTGTACCGGTCGCTGTGATGAAAAGTGAGCGCATATGACCTCTCGTTTACTTAATTTGATAAAATTTTTGTATACTATATAAAAATCAGAATCTGTTT
>CAYPWA010000027.1:0-5048 GCA_964414325.1 uncultured Sulfurovum sp.
CTCTTTTACGGTTTCTTGCCACATAAAGGCAGAGAGCGTACGTTGGCACTTCAGGAGGCGATGGGATCAGGTTATAATACAGTCCTCTATGAAGCACCGCATCGGTTGATGAAACTGCTTGAAGAGATATCTGATAAGGATGGGGAACGGAATATTTTTCTTGCAAAGGAGATCAGCAAGCGATATCAGCACTACTATCGCGGCAGGGCATTGGAACTGTTGAATCGTTTTTCAGAGACAACAGTGAAGGGTGAATGGGTTGTTGTGCTTAAAGCAGAGAGAGCCCAGGATAAAGTACTCTCTTTTTCCGAACTTCTCTCCATGGATCTTCCTCCAAAAGTTAAGGCGAAACTTCTTGCCAGAGTCAGTGAGAGAAGTGTGAAAGAGTGGTATGAGGAACTTAGCAGAAAGTAGGTTGTACAAAGCCCAAAAGTATGACACGCAAATAATGAAGTAAAAATTCGATAAAATCCCTTATGATAATTTATGGAAAACAGGTATGTCTGTATGCCCTGCAGCATCATCCCAAAACTGTGCAGACTGTCTATATCGCCAAAAAAGGAATCCTGCCGCAGGAACTGTTTCACCGCTTTCATAGCAAGATAAAGTTTCTTGAGGAGAAGTGGGCGCAGTCGATGAGCAAGGGAGGAAACCATCAAGGGATCCTTTTGGAGATCGATGAACTGGAACAAACCCCGCTTGCCGACATTAAACTGAGTGATTTTGTTGTAGTGCTTGACGGATTGACCGATGTGGGGAATATTGGTGCGATCGTCCGAAGTGCCTATGCTTTGGGGGCTGAAGCGGTGATTGCTACCGGGGTAAGACAGTTGAATCTACCTGCGATCGTACGGAGCAGTTCGGGTGCACTTCTGGATATGCCCTTTGTGATCACACACAATATTCTTGATGTGCTTCATGAACTGACGCAGGTCGGTTTTACGTCGTATGGTGCAGCAATGGAGGGAAGACCGGTGCAGGAGGTACTTTTCGATCCTAAGCGGCTTTTGGTACTGGGCAGTGAAGGCAAAGGCATCTCGAAAAAGGCAAGAGCAAAACTGGATGAACTGGTTTCTATAGAGATGAAGCATGCATTTGATTCACTCAATGTCAGTGCGGCGGCGGCGATTTTAATACACAGGATGGGTTATGCAGTTAAATGAAATACTTGAAGAGAACAGTGTAAGATCGATCTCGGAGAAGACAAATATCTCCGAAGAGAACCTTGAGGCACTTTTTGACAAAGAGTTCTCCATGCTCAAAAAGGTTAAGACAATGGGGTTCATCTCGATCATTGAGCGAGAATATCGTGCCGACCTTTCAGCCCTTCGGAAGGAGGCAAACAGCTATTATGAAGTGCATCAGGAGGATGGCGGTGTGATGCTTGATATCCCCGTACCGGAACGTAGAAAAGGGCGTTCAAGGCTCAAGATCATTGTTGTGATCATTCTGTTCGGTGTCGCGTCGTGGTATTTTATCACGCAGTTCGATCAGGAAAAGCTTCGCGGACTGTTTCCATTCAATGAAGAGAAGGTGACACAGAGTATCACCGAAACAGTAGACAACGATCCTAACCTGAGCATAGAACACGCGATCGCAGAAGAGACCCCGGCTATGGATGAGGGGAAATCTGAAAGTGCCGTAAGTATAGTGTCGGAGACGAATCAGTCCCATGAATGAATTGAGAGAAAGAGAGTAGCCATGTTTGATGAAATACAGTTTGAGAAGATCAACCGCTTACCCAAATATATCTTTGCAGAGATCAACGATATCAAAATGAAGATGCGCCGTGAGGGTGCGGATATCATTGATTTTTCGATGGGTAATCCTGATGCGGCGACGCCCAAACCCATTATCGATAAGCTGTGCGAAACCGCACACAAACCCAAGACCCACGGATACAGTGCCAGCAAAGGGATCTATAAATTGCGCCTGGCGATGAGCAACTGGTACAAGCGAAAGTATGGTGCAGATCTTGATCCCGATACGGAAGTGGTGGCAACGATGGGGAGCAAAGAGGGGTATGTCCACCTCGTGCAGGCGATCACCAATCCCGGCGATGTGGCGATTGTTCCAGATCCTACCTATCCAATCCACTCTCAGGCATTTATCCTTGCGGGCGCGAATGTGGAGAAGATGCAGGTAGTCTTCGATGAGGAGACTTTCGAAGTGGATGAGGAGAAGTTCCTTGCCGATGTGAACGAAGCGCTGGAGAATTCCATCCCCAAGCCGAAATTTTTGGTGGTGAACTTCCCTCACAATCCAACTACGGCGACAGTCACCCCTGAGTTTTATGAGAAACTGGTCGCACTTGCCAAAGAGAAGCGCTTCTACATCATCTCCGATATTGCTTATGCGGATATCACTTTTGATGGATACAAGACCCCTTCAATCATGCAGGTCGAGGGTGCCAAGGATGTGGCGGTAGAGTCCTATACGCTCTCCAAGTCCTACAATATGGCGGGATGGCGCGTTGGTTTCATCGTAGGGAATAAGAAGCTTATCGGTGCGCTTCAGGCGATCAAATCGTGGTTGGACTATGGGATGTTCACCCCTATTCAGGTTGCAGCGACAGTCGCACTTGATGAGCATGGCTACGTGCCTGATGAGGAGATCATCCCTCGTTACCGTAAACGTCGTGATGTGATGATCGAAGCGTTTGGCAATGCAGGCTGGAGACTTGCCAAACCGAGCGCGAGTATGTTCATTTGGGGCAAACTGCCGAAAGTTGCGCTTGATCAGGGGATGAAATCGATGGAGTTCTCCAAACGTCTGCTCCAAGAAGCGGGTGTAGCGGTAAGTCCGGGGATCGGATTTGGAAAGCATGGAGATGAGTATGTGAGAATTGCGCTGATCGAGAACGAGAAACGTATCCGCCAGGCGGCACGCAACATCAAACGTTTTTTGAAAACCCTTGAAGAGGAACAGCAGCATGGTTAAGATAGGTATTCTCGGTGTCGGCACAGTAGGTGAGAGTGTTGCAAAGATCCTCGAAGCCAATGCGGATATCATCGAGGCGCGTGCGGGGAAGCGTATCGTGGTCAAATCAGGTGTGGTTAAGAATCTCTCCAAGAAACGGGATGTTGCTATCTCGTTGAGTGATGATCCCTATAGTGTCGTGGACGATCCTGAGATCGATATCGTTGTAGAGCTGATGGGTGGGGTAGAAGAGCCTTACACTCTGGTCAAAAAAGCGCTTGAGAACGGTAAAGCGGTGGTGACGGCAAACAAAGCGTTGTTGGCGTATCACCGTTATGAGCTTCAGGAGATCGCCGGCGATATTCCACTGATGTACGAGGCAAGTACCGCAGGGGGTATTCCCGTCATCGGTGCGCTTCGTACGGGGTTGGCGGCAAACCACATTGACTCTATTCAGGGGATCATGAACGGGACATGCAACTATATGCTCACCAAGATGATCAACGAAGGGGCGCAGTATGACGAGATCCTCAAAGAGGCGCAGGCGCTTGGCTATGCCGAGGCGGATCCGACCTTTGATGTGGGCGGCTTCGATGCGTCGCATAAGCTGTTGATCCTTGCCTCCATCGCCTATGGGATCGATGCGAAGCCTGAAGACATCCTTATTGAGGGGATCGAAAACATCACGCAGACCGATGTGGCATTTGCCAAAGAGTTCGGGTATGAGATCAAACTGCTTGGGATTGCCAAAAAGGTTGGCGAAGGGGTGGAACTACGTGTACACGCGACGATGATCCCCAGTGAGAGTATGATTGCCAAAGTGGACGGTGTGATGAATGCGGTGACCGTCGTGGGTGACCGTGTAGGTGAGACGATGTATTACGGTCCCGGTGCAGGCGGGGATGCGACGGCATCTGCGGTGATCGCAGATATCGTCGACATCGTCCGGGGCAATCAGGGACCGATGTTGGGATACAAGAAAGGACTTGAGAGCGGCCTCAAACTCTTACCGAAAGAAGAGATCATCACACAATATTACCTGAGACTTGAGGTTGACGACAAGAGTGGTGTGCTCTCAAAGATCACCTCTATGCTTGGGGAGTTCGGTATCTCTATCGAGAGTATGTTGCAAAAGCCTACCAACGATGCAGATATCGCCAAACTGCTCTTTACGACACACAAAACACAGGAAGCCAAGATGCAGGATGCCTTGAAAGCGCTGGAAGCATTGGATGTCGTACACGGCAAGGTTGCGATGATGCGGATCGAGAAGTAAGGAGGCATAGATGGCAAAAGATCACTACTTCGATATTACGGCAAAGCTGGATATGATGGAGATGAAAAATGCGATCGAACAGGCAAAAAAAGAGGTCGCTACCCGTTTTGACTTCAAAGGGATCATGACCGATATAGACCTGAACGAGAAAGCCAAGGTACTCAACCTCTCCAGCTCCAGTGACAGTAAGATCGATGCACTCAAAGACATTGTGCTGAGCAAGATGATCAAACGCGGGCTCTCCCCCAAGTCACTTGAAGAGGTCAAGACCGAGGGGATCAGCGGTGGGAATGTGAAAGTGGTCTATCGGATCATCGACTCCATCGAGAAGGATGAAGCCAAGAAGATCGTCAAGGCGATCAAAGATGCCAAGCTCAAGGTCACGCCTGCGATACAGGGTGATGAGATACGTGTAAGCGGTAAGAAGATTGATGATCTTCAATCTGTGATCGCACTGGTAAGAAAGATGGAGGATCTCAAGGCACCGTTGGTGTTTGGGAATTTCAAATAATGGTAGGGGCGAATCTGTGTGTTCGCCCATGGGTCAACACGTAGGTTGACCCCTACGAGCAGTGACCGCCGCCGCAACATCCGCCTGTGTTCTCCTGCTTGGGTCTCTCCTCTACTTTGATCGTGATGTTCTCACCATCCTCGATGGCAGTGAAGAAGTGCTTTTGACAGAATTCGCGGTTCATATGATTTTCCATCAGGCGTGCCTGCATCAGGGCATCATCTTTGCTCTCGAAGGTCATTGGGTTGGTGTAGTCGCTCTTTTTGAAACATCCGCACTCTTTTTCCATTTGAATTGTATACATATTGCATCCTTTTGGTTATAATTTGTCAGATAATAGCG
>CAYPWA010000027.1:5148-6700 GCA_964414325.1 uncultured Sulfurovum sp.
ATGACAAAGAAATATGAGAGTGCGGAGATAGAGAGTGTCTGTACCTACTGCGGGGTGGGGTGTGACATCACCGGTGTGGTGGAGGATAATAAGATCGTCAAGATCTTTGCCCAGAAGGACGGGGTGGTCTCGGAGGGGAAGCTCTGTATCAAGGGGAAGTACGGCTATGACTTTGTCGAGGCGAAGGATCGTGTGAGAGAGCCTCGGATCAAGAAGGATTTCCTCACACGCAATCCGCAGATAGTAGAGCGTTTCGCAGAGAAGCTCAGTGAGTTTGACAGTGGGTATATGACCTGTAACCTTGACACCGCCGTCAAGATCGCTGCAATGAAGCTCTCCGAGATCAAAGAGACCTATGGCGGGGAGAGCTTCTGTGCCGTAGGCGGGGCGCGTACCAACTGCGAAAGTGCCTATGCATTTCAGAAGTTTACCCGTGAGACGATGGGCTCACCGCACGTAGACAACTGCGGACGCGTCTGCCACGCACCAAGTCTCAAGGGGATGCGTACGACCATCGGTGAGGGGGCGGCGACCAACCCCTATAACGACATCTACGAAACGGAGTTTATGGTAGTGATCGGTTCCAACACGATGGAAGCGCATCCGATCATCGCCAACCGTATGGTTGCACAGGCAAAGAAGCTCAACAACCTTGCCGTGATCGATGTGCGTGAGACCAAGATGGCGAAGCTTGCCAAGTACAACTGCGTCATCCCGCACGAAGCCAACCTGCTGATTCTGAATATGATGGCGTATGTGATCATCGATGAGGAGCTCTACAACAAAGAGTTCATCGAGAACCGTACTAAAGGATTTGAAGCATATAAAGAACAGATACTCAACGATCCGTATGCCAACCCGAAGTTCTTCGAGCAGATCGAAGGGTACGAGTACCTTGCCAAGATGATCCCCAATATTGCACGTGAGTATGCGGTGAAGAAATCGATGATCTTCTGGGGGCTTGGGATCACCGAGCATCTGGACGGCTCCTATGCAGTGATGGCGATCACCCATCTGGCACTACTGACGGGCAATATCGGCAAGACCGGTGCGGGGCTGATGCCGCTGCGTGGACAAAACAACGTGCAGGGTGCGTGTGATATGGGATGTTTGCCCTATTATGACCCCGACTATGAAACACCGGAAAATATTGGGCTGATGACCCCGCAGCTGATCGATGCGATGTTGGAAGGCAAGATCAAGGCACTGCTCAATATGGGCGAGGATATCAGCCATATCCACCCCAATATCAACAAAAGTGACAAGGCCCTTGCGCAGCTGGACTTTTTGATGGTGCAGGATCTCTTTATGTGCGAGACGGCCAAAAAAGCCGATATGGTTATCGGGGTGCGCTCGGCGTATGAGAAGACCGGTGTCTATGTCAATGCGATGCGCCGTCTGCATCTCTCTCAGCCTCTTGTGAAGTCCGATCTGCCCGATGACTGGGAGGTGTTGACGATGATTGCCAGAGAGATGGGAGATGGAGAGAATTTCCACTTTGAGAGCAGCGAGGATGTCTGGAACGAAGTACGTCAAAAAGCGCCCAAACGCT
>CAYPWA010000027.1:6800-9992 GCA_964414325.1 uncultured Sulfurovum sp.
TTTGAGAGCAGCGAGGATGTCTGGAACGAAGTACGTCAAAAAGCGCCCAAACGCTTCAGCGGGGCGGAGTACTACCGTCTGGCACGCCACCGAAAGCGCGGAATGCAGTGGCCGATCCACGATGATGACACACCGGTACTGCATCTGCTTGACTTCCGTACTGAAGATGGGCTTGGGCGCTACGCCTACCACCCGTACCAGCTAAGAGGGATGGTCAAAGAGATCGTTGAGAAGCGTTTCTACCGAGACTCTCTGGAGGGGTACTATCTGACCACAGGTCGTACACTGGCACACTACAACAACGCCGCCCAGACCAAGCGCAGCAGCAAGCTCGATACCAAGTACGATGAGGATGTGCTGCTTGCTCCCATCGAGGATGAAGGGAAGTTCGGGGAGATGGTGATCCTCAAAAGCCCCTACGGCGAGAGTGAAGCCCTGCGTGTACGCTACACAGACCGTGTCAAGGCACGTACCCTCTTTTGCACCTTCCATCACGCCAAAAGCCGCATCAACGCACTCTTTGGGGATGAGTGCGACGAGCTTATTATGACCGCACGATTTAAATCCGTCAAAGTCGATGTGATTCCTGTGGGGGATGAGGTGGCGTGTAGTTGATCTGTTGGATATGACAATCTGACATATTTTTTTCTTTCCCTTCTTTTCTGTACTATACTTCCAAGAAAGAAGGAGAACAAGATGCGTGAGCTTCCCAGGATGTTTGGGGATCGCAGTGAGGATCTGGCGACGCTTTTTTTGGAGCAGGAGGGGTTTGTGGTGGTGGAGCGTAACTACTATGCGCGCAAGCTTGGGGAGATCGATATCATTGCGCAGCGTGACGGGGTGTTGCACTTTGTCGAAGTGAAGTCGGGGAAGGCGGATTTTGACCCTGTTTATAACATTACGCCTGCCAAGATGCGCAAAGTGATCAACTCGGCACATTACTACCTCAAATCCAAATCGATCGATATGCCCTACAGTATCGATGCGCTGATCATACGAGGGGATGAGGTTGAGTTTCTGCAGAATGTTACGCTATAATCGCGATTGATACTAACAAAAAGACAGCCTTATGAGACTCAGTGACGCACAATTGGAACAGTTTGACAAAGAGGGTTTTTTGCTGCTGCCGGGATTCGCTGATCCCAAGCGGTGTGATACCATCCGAGACATTGCCGCTGCGCACCTCAAGCATCAGGTACCGCCCATTGAAACCGAGAGGGAGTATGTAGGCAAGACCGCCGAGGAGCGTAAGCTTATCTCTGACGGCAAAGCCCATCTCTTCGAGGGGCAGGTGACGGTCAGACGGCTGCGTCAGGTCTATCATCGTGACATTGTCTTTCGTCAGTGGATGGAAGATGAAGCGCTTCGCCCTATATTGAAACAGGTATTGGGGGAGAGCCCTACGATCACGATCGCCCATCACAACTCCATCATGACCAAGATGCCGCATACCTCGACCGAGACACGATGGCATCAGGACTTTCGCTACTGGAACTTCGAGAATGACAATCTCGTCAGTGTCTGGCTGGCACTCGATGAGGAGTATAGCGACAACGGGGTACTTGAGTTTATCCCCGGCAGCCACAAGATGACATTTGCTCCCGATCAGTTCGATGAGAAGGAGTATTTCAAGGAAGAGGGGGAGAAAAATGAAGCCCTCATACGCACCAAGACCTCCCATCCGCTGCAAAAAGGGGATGTTGTACTTTTTCACTGTAAGCTGTTGCACCGTGCCAACAAAAACAGTACCGACTGTCCCAAGATCTCTTTTGTCTATACGGTCAAAGGGGCATCGAACCGAGCGATCGAGGGAACACGGTCAAGCGAATATGCCGAAGTGCCGTTGGCGTGAGCATGTTTCATGCGGTAATGTTGAGGGCAAAGTTTATAAAATAATAAATATAAGCTACGAGCCATTAACAGTTTTAAGCTATAATCAACCCATCAAACCAATACAAAAAGGAATCAAACATGGCAAAATATGTAGAATTGACATCTGACAACTTCGATGCGACAGTAGCGGAAGGCGTAACAATGGTAGACTTCTGGGCTCCATGGTGCGGACCTTGTAGAATGATCGCACCGGTAGTTGAAGAGCTTGCGGAAGATTTTGACGGCAAAGCAACCATCGCGAAGGTAAACACCGACGAGCAGCAAGAGCTTGCAGTCAAGTATGGTATCCGCTCTATCCCTGCGATCCTCTTCTTCAAAGACGGTGAAGTCGTTGATCAGATGGTGGGTGCGGCTTCCAAAGATGCATTCGCTGAAAAGCTGAACGCACTCGTATAAAATTACGATCATATTTCAGGAGGTTCTTCTCCTGAATAGACCTCTTTTACACCTACAATTCGCTATAATACCACTTAAAAATTTAACCAAGTATTTTCACTGTATAATGAGTGATATCTATTTGTTTAAATCTTTGATAAAAGGAACATCATGCTTGATTGTGCGATCATCGGCGGAGGCCCTGCGGGATTGACCGCGGGACTGTATGCGACACGCGGCGGACTGAAGGATGTCGTGCTTTTTGAGATGGGGCTGCCCGGCGGACAGATCACCCAGAGTTCCGAGATCGAGAACTATCCGGGGTTTTTCGACCATACCAAGACCGGTATGGACTTCATGAACACCTGGCAGGAGCAGTGTTTTCACTTCGGACTCAAACATGAGATGAAGAAGGTGGAACGTGTCAGTAAAACGGGTGAACACTTCACGATCACACTTGAAGGCGGCGATACGGTAGAGGCAAAAACAGCGATCGTCTGTACGGGAAGTACGCCTAAACGTGCCGGCTTTAAAGGTGAGGATGTGTTCTTCGGGCGCGGTGTGAGCACCTGTGCGACCTGTGACGGATTTTTTTACAAGGACAAGCCGGTCACGGTACTTGGCGGCGGCGATACGGCACTGGAGGAGGCGATCTATCTCTCCGGGATCGTCTCGGATGTCTATCTGGTGCATCGACGCGATACCTTCCGTGCCGCTCCCTCGACGATCGAGCGTGCCAAGAGCAAGGAGAATATCCACTTTATCACGGACTCGGTGATCGAAGAGGCGTACGGTGATGCGATGGGGCTTCAGGGTGTCAAGATCAGGAACCTCAAAACCGATGAGATCACCGATATGCCCAATACCGGACTCTTCGTTTTTGTCGGGCACAATGTTAACAACAGCGTGCTCAAGGATGAAGAG
>CAYPWA010000028.1:0-9879 GCA_964414325.1 uncultured Sulfurovum sp.
AGAGAGGCGGGTTTGGGATCGGGCTTAATATCGTATTGAGTATCTGCAAACGCTATGGCATCAAGCTCTCTGTAGAGTCGCAAAAGGGAGAGGGAAGCACCTTTACTCTGGTCTTCCCTCCGATGAAATAGTCTACTCGATACTGTCCATCAGGATACCGATGATATCGGACATGGTGACGATGCCTTTAAGCTCATTGTTGTCGATGACAAGCAGACGTTTGATGGAGCTGGTGACCATCATGCGCGCAGCATACTTGATATCGAGCTCTGCCGATACGGAGACGGCAGGTGTCGCAGCGATATCGTAGACGTTGAGCAGGTCGATATCACCGTCTTCGGCGACGATACTCTGTAAGATGTTTTTGAATGTGACCAAACCGTAGGCTCCTGAGGGGGAGGTCTTCTCAACGATGACAGAACGGACACTGTGCTTTCGCATCAACTGTAGGGATTCTCTGACCGTTGCCATAGGTGAGACGGTGATCAGTTGTTCTTTGGGGGTCATGATCTCTTTGACTAACATACTCTTCTCCTTTTTAAAGCATACATTTGATGTCATCTTCGAATTTGTGCAGCTCTTCGGTATCTAGACCCGCTACATGGCTGAGCGGGAAGGTGAATGTGAAGCCTATATTTTCCGGGCTGTCTAGATCGAACTCTTCCCTGAGGGCGCGCATCACCTTCATGGTGAGTTTGCGGGGCAGGACGAAAAGGAGTGCAGAGACGTTCTCCTCAAGCGTTAGACCGAAGAAGACCTTTTTCTCTTTGAGTCCGATATTTTTGCCATGCAGGATCGTCACAGAGCCTGCACCTGCCTTCTTTGCGACCTCTATGGCTGCCTCTTCATGTTTGTCCTGGATGACAGTGACCAGTGCTGTGAATTTCATGTCGATTTCTCCTTGTATCGGGATGAATGTTCTTTTCTTTTTCGGTAATACTCTGCATGGATACCGTACCCCATCACGGTGAGCATTGGAAAGAGTGAAGCAAAGGCGATCAGCCCGAAGCCGTCAATGAGCGGATTGCGCCCTTGGATGTTCTCCGCAAGCCCCAACCCCAGTGCCGCAACCAGTGGGACGGTGACGGTGGAGGTAGTGACCCCGCCGCTGTCGTATGCCAGAGGGATGATATATGCCGGAGCGAAGTAGGTGATGATGATCACGAGAAGATACCCCGCGATGATATAGTAGTGTATGGGGTCACCGGCAACGATCCGATAGGCTCCCAGTGCGATCCCGATCGCGACACCAAGTGCTACGACAGAACGAAGGATATATTGTTTGATGTTACCCTCGCTGATCTCCTCCGCTTTGATGGCAATGGCTAGCAAAGAGGGTTCTGCCATCGTTGTGGAGAAGCCTATCAGAAAGGCGAAGAGATAGATCAGCATATCGTTCTGTATCTGTGTGAGTTGGAATGCGATGGTCTCACCGATGGGAAAGAGTCCCATCTCCAGACCGACAATGAACGCATAGAGTCCCAGTATGACCATCACGATCCCTATACTGATGCGGTCGAGTCTTGCAACCGGTTTTTTGATGATGATATACTGAAAGAAGAAGATCACTGCAATGATAGGGGCAACATCCTTGACGGTGCCTATCAGATCCCAGAAGAGGTCTTGCCAGTGAAAGTGTGTGACGATCTCTTCGGAAGCGGCAACGGTTTGCATCGCGATCGTCGTACTTTCGCTTTCACCCATCGAGTAGGCGAGGATGCCGTAGACCTGCACAAAGATCATGGGGGTGAGCGAGGCGAATGCGATGAGCCCGAAGCCGTCGATGGCAGGGTTGCGTCCTTTGATGGAGGAAGCCAGTCCGATCCCCAGTGCGGCGACCAGAGGAACGGTAACGGTGGAGGTGGTGACCCCGCCGCTGTCATACGCCAGTCCGATGATCTGCGGCGGTGCCAAAAAGGTCACCAGCACGACGATGACATACCCGCCGATAATGTAGTAGGCGATAGGATGCCCAAGAAGGATACGAAGCACACCTAATGCAATGGCAAAACCTACGGAGAAAGCGACGGTCATACGCAGCCAGAAGGCATCGATGAGACCGCTGCTAATACCGGCAGCTTTGTCTGCGATGGCGATGAGGGCAGGTTCGGCAACAGTCGTGGAGAAGCCGACGGTAAAAGCAAAGAGCAGCAGCCAAAAGACCGATCCCTTACGGGCGAAATCGACCGCAAGTCCCTCACCGATAGGAAAGATCCCCAGTTCCAATCCTCGGATGAAGAGCGCCAATCCCACAGCAACGATGATGAGCCCTGTTATGATCGATCCGATCCCATCGGGCACCGATCGGATCACCAATCCTTGAAAGAGTGCCACGACAACGATGATGGGCAGTAGATCTTTGAAAGCGTTTTTCAGATCTTCGGCAAATATCTTCAGACTCTCTTTTATCATGCGGTTATTATAGCAATAAAGAGCGATGTTGAGACAATGATGGTAGAAATGTTTGATACTTTGGGATGATTGGGTAGAAGGGAAGCGTTTTTACCGTTTGTCAATCTTCTCTCTCGGCACAAACTCCAGCACCGTTGCATTGATGCAAAAACGCTTTCTGCCGCCGGGCGCATCATCAAAGACGTGTCCCAGATGCGCACCCGATTTTTTGGCGATCACTTCGATGCGGTGCATACCGTAGCTGTTGTCCTCTTTGAAGATGACGCTGTCACCTGCGGGCTTGAAGAAGCTCAGCCACCCCGTACCGGAGTTGAAGCGGTCACGGGTATCGAAGAGCACGTCGCCTGAGATCTTGTCGATGAAGACACCGTCACCCGTATGCATGAACTCTTTGTACTTGCGACAGAATCGTCCGTCGGTCTGTTTGGCGAAGGCGACTTTGTAGCCTTCACTCTCTTTGCCAAGCTTGAACGCACCCACAGCCCGGTAGAAACGTTTTTCGTCCATATAGCCGGTAAAGGACTCCACCTCTTTACCGTCTTGGATGAAAAGGATGGTCGGTGTACCGACGATTTGGCTTTTCAGTGTGAAGCCTTTGAGGGCATCTTGATGGACGGTTCTCAGCGGGATCGTCCCCTTGTAATGATCGGTCACACGCTTTTTGAACTTTTCGCAGAAGCGGCAATGCTCAGCATCGATCACCACGATCTCTTTGCCGCCAAGCGGTGTAACGGTGTCGGTAGTGACGATCTTTCGGTTACCGAATTTCACGCCCGTAGCGTGGTTGGGGCAGTAGCCGAACGGATTCTTTTTGAGGTAGTCCTGATGGTAGGATTCGGCAGGGTAGAACTTCTTTAGCGGTGCGATCTCGGTCGTGATCTTTCCGTAACCTGCTTTGTTTAGAAGCTTCTGATAGACCGTCTTGGTAGCCAGAGCGATCTTTTTTTGTTCATCAGTCGTGTAGTAGAGTGCCGAGCGGTAGTTGTTGCCCACATCGTTGCCTTGTCTCTCTCCCTGTGTAGGATCATGCAGTTCCCAAAACGACTTAATGAGTGTTTCGGTGGAGATCTTCGTATCGTCATAGACCACCTTGACCGCTTCGGTATGGTTTTTACCCTTGTGGTTCTTGCGGTGTGCCAGCACCTTTTCGTAGGTGGGATCGGGGTAGTCCCCACCGGCGTATCCAGATGTGGCACTTGTCACACCCCGCAGGTTTTCGAAGTGTTTCTCCACACCCCAGAAACATCCGGCACCAAAGACAATGGTCTGGGTCTTTGCTGAGAGTATGAAGCTGAGTCCTAAAAATAGCAGTATCGATTTCATGGTGGTGATCCTCTTGTTGGTTGATTTTCGCATCAATGAATATGTTTCGTGTTTGATGCTGTGGTCTTATTTTGGGAATCATACCATAGTGAGTGTGTAGTTGTGTGTATTAGAGGTGCTCTATCCTACCTCGATGGAGTGTCACTCTTTTTTTGATGTTCCAATTCTTTGAGTACACGGCTGACAACAACACGGGGAAGTACCCAGCTCATTGGTAAGTGCTGCAAGAGTGATTTGTACAGGGTCCTCCTTTTGTGTATCGAGCCATTCAAAGATGCGTTGGTTAAATAAGAGATAATTTTATTTTAATAAAAATGATATTTGTTATCATATTAATAATTTATTAAGAAGCAATCGGCTATATTACGAATTCGATAACAAATATCAAAATCTAAAACAAGGAAAAACAGATGAAAAATTTAGTGACAACCATGAGTATGGCGGCGGTATTGGCAACAGGTGTGAGTGCGGCAACACTTGAGGAGAGAGTAGCGGCACTTGAGGCACAGAATGAGACACTTAGTGAAGAGTTACTGGCGGAGCAGACCGGTGGGTTTACCTTGGTAGATACAGCTAAAAGCTACAACGGGTTGGGACCGGCGGCATCCAAGGTCTACTACACAAAAAATCCACTCTCTATCGGCGGATATGGTGAGATGTACTATGCCAATCCGGATAACGGGGCTGACTATGCGGATGTTTATCGTTTCATTACCTACTTTGGATACAAGTTCTCGGATAATGTGATCCTCAATGCTGAGATAGAGTTTGAACATGGCGGTAATCCAGAAGATGGAGGAGAGGTTGCGATCGAGTTCATGTATCTTGATTTTCTGTGGAAGGAGGAGATCAATTTCAGGGTGGGAAACCTTCTGGTGCCTATGGGATTGATCAATCTCAGACATGAGCCGATCCTTTTCAATACGGTACAAAGACCTGAAGTGGAACAGAAGCTGATTCCAAGTACTTGGCAGGAGAACGGCGTATTGGTCTATGGACGGTTCGGTACAAGCGGGATCTCTTATACCGCGGGTATTATCAATGCTCTCAATCTCAATACGACAGCGACCGCAAATGCCGAGAGCGGATGGATACGGGGAGGACGTCTGGGATCAAGTGCCAAAGCAGCGTTTGATCCTGCTTTTGTCGGTCGACTTGACTATACCGGGATCAATGGATTGTTGGTCGGTGCTTCGATCTATTATGGCGGGGCTTCCAATCTCAAGGATCCTGTACCGACCGATCCGATACAGGATATCTCTGGGCTTGATGCAACGATGTTCGATATACATCTCAATTATGAGAACGGTCCTTTCAGGGCGTATGGACTCTATACACAAACATTACTGAGCGGAGCGGAGAAGATAAGTAGCAGTGCCGCCAAAAAAGGAAGCGGTTACTATATGAACCTCTCCTATGATATGGACGGAGTGACCAATATAGGATATAAAATGCCGATATTTGTTCAGTATGAGGATTTCAATCCGGTCGCTTCGAGCGTTGACGGTACGAATGAGAGTCTCTATAGGACAAAGACCACTACGATCGGTGCGAACTTCTTTCCTGTCGATCAGGTTGTGCTCAAGATGGACTATGCTATGAAAGAGGTGGGAGGAGAGGATCAGAATATCTTCTCACTCGGACTTGGATTTGTCTTTTAAACGGGAGAGAACGATGGTAAGAACACTATGTGTCGCAATACTGCTTGGGAGCATCCCTGTATTGCTTTGTGCAAAGGTCAATCCCAAGATCGAGCAAGCGGTCAAAGGGAGCTTCAAAGCTGTGGATAGTATCGTACCCAAACGGCTGATATTGACCAGATCACAGGCTGAGAAGATTCAGTATCATGCCAAGGCAAGGCTGGAGACAAAACTCTATCGTTACTATCGTTTTCTTTCAGGAGAAGAGGTTGTCGGATACGGAGTGCTGATCGCTCGCAAGGTTCGTACCAAAAAAGCGACGGTACTCTATGCGTTCGATCCGAAAGGAGAACTGCGGTTTGCCGAGATCATGGCATTTGGTGAACCGCCTGAGTATATTCCCAATGAGACATGGATGGGGCAGTTCAGGTCGCGCGACAGTGATGCTCCCCTGCAGATGGGCAAGGATATCCCAACCATCAGCGGTGCGACACTCTCGGCACGCAGTATCAGTGATGGTGCACGGATCGCTCGGGCGATCCTTTTTGATGCAGTGGTGAGATAAGATGCGTTTTTTGGTGACCAAAGAGAAAGAGATACGTCCCCTTTTGCGCTTTTTGATAAGCGGTGTACTGGCGGCACTGGCACTCTATCTGCTACTGGATATACTTTCTCATGCGCTTTTTTTGGGTATCTATCCGGATATGGTATATGATACACTGTATGGGAACGAAGAGCGTTTCATCGAACCGATGCCTCTGGGTACCTTGTTGCTGCAGGTACATATCGATTGGTTCATGACACTTTTTGCGGTATTGATCCTTTCGGCGATCACGGTACGGGTGATGGAGCACAAAAGAGATAAACGTATCATAGTACATATGCTGGGGATCGGCGGGCTATTGACACCGATGTTACTGTTGGGAGCTTACTTTGTGCATACGGTAGTACTCTCACTTTGGATGGGGCTCTTTATAGGATGGCACCTGTTCGCGTTTGTTCTCTCCTTGATCCTGATCGGAAGGACATTGCGATGAGAACCTACCCCAAAGATATCCATCTCTATGGCATCTCGGTAAGGTATATGCTGCTCTTTATCCTTTTGATACTGTTCAGCGGTGTCTGGCTTTTTGGTCTCTCTCAAGGATGGGATCTTGTTTCTGATGAGCATCTCTTGACACCATGGTACGATACGGTACTGCCAAGCTGGCATCGTTTTATCGAAACGGCGACACCTCATCTGTGGGGTATGGGGATGACACTCTTTGTCGCAGCGCATTTTCTGCTTTTTGGAAGCCGTATATCACAGCGTAATGCACGTTTGATAAGTATCGTACTGTTTAGTGTGATGTTTGCGGATATCTTTGCTTATCTGCCGGCATTGATCGGTCTGGATGCAGCAGGTGTGCTCAAACCTCTTTTCTCGATCCTTTTTGTGCTTCTCTTTGTGATATTGCTGGGGATACTCTGGTGGTCGCTTTGAGTATTGAGCCATGTGATAGCAACAAGATCCTCCGTATTGCCGGTTAATATCTTTCCATCACTTCTGACAATGATATAGCCGATATCCTTTTGTCTTTCCAGAAAGATGACCGCTCTATCTTCAGGCATAACAGAGATAGCTGTGGCGTAGGCATCTATGCGTGTATTGTCAGCTTTTGCCAGAAGGGTTACGGAGACGAAGGCATCGCCCTGTCTGGCTGTTTTGGGATTGATGAGGTGATGTTCGCTCCGTTTGGTCGCATAGCGCCGATAGGTACCGCTCGTAGAGACCGAAAGATTTTCAACCTTTGCGGTAAGTGTTGCCAGCAGAGCATTCTCATCGAACGGAGACTGGATGCCCAGCGAACATCGATGCAAACAGCGGATATCGCCGCTTAATGCGATGATCCCTCTGTGTACTCCTCTCTTCACTAGCAGCAATGCCGCATGATCGACTGCATATCCTTTGCCCATACCGCCCAGATCGATAACGATTCCTTTGTCACTGTTGATCCCCTCTGTATCGATATGAAATCCATCGATATTGCGTATTGCCTTCTGCAGTGCCGTGTGTGTAGGTGAGCCAGGAGAGACCTCCCCGAACCGGTAAAGCCTCTTGGTGATGGAGCCGATCGTGACATCGAAATATTCGTCGGTTTGTCTGAAATACTCTTTTGCCGATGTCAGTGCGTCCGAGAGTATCGGGTTGTATGGTATGGTATGGTTTTGGTTGAGTTTGTAGAGGGATGCGTTGGGGTCAAATGTTGACAGGGATCGTTCTATCTTCGCTATGTAATCAAAAAGATCGGAGATAAAACGGCTCTCCTCCTTGGGAAGTGTTATGGTGGCATAGGTGCCCATCAAGAGGCGGGTACGACTGGTCATCGCCTCTGCATTGAGGCAGGTGAAGAGGAGGGTAAGGATGAGAAGCGATCGTCTCATGCCTGCTGTCGTCTTTGAAGCACCTCTTCCACCCCGTCCATATCCTTCTCATGTCCGAAGCACGCCGAGGAGTTGCAGATCATGAAGCCGTCGTTACTGTCGCTTCGGTAGAGGGTGAAGGGGTAGGGAAGGGTGTCGAGCCGTTTCGTCTCTTTGGCAAGTCTCTTGTCGCTTGCTTTGATGATCACATCATCGAGCAGATAGCGGATGACCATCTGGCTCATCTTTGGAGAGGAGACGGGTTGGCGCATCACATCGTAGGAGTGGATCTCCAGACTCTTGAAGACGAACTTTTTGTAGACGGTATCGATTAGGGAGGAGACGGAGTGCAATGCACCGATCATCGTCGCCAGAGAGGAGGGGTAGGAGGTGTCGAAGATATCCGCATCGGTCTCGAACTCCCCGCGTGAGAACTTCCATATCCCATTCTTGTAGAACTTCTCGATCGCGGCATTGGCAAGCTTCTGTGCGACGATGAGATGGGTCTCATCGAGTGTCGTCTCGTACGCCTCGATGAGTGCTTCGCAGAGGTAGGCGTAGTCTTCGAGGAAGGCGTGGATCTTCGGTTTCTTGCCAACCAGCGTCGAATGGAAGAGCTGGGAATGCAGATACATACTCCCAAGCAGTGCATCAAGCGAAGCGGTCGCAGGGGTAAGATATCGCTCATCTGTACGAGCGGCTCTGAAGAGTGCGGTGATCATCATCGCATTCCATGAGACGATCACCTTCTTGTCGATGAAGGGGTAGGTGCGTTTCTCTTCTCTGCGTCTGCGCAGTGCTTCGATCGCCTCTTTGTAGTAGGGAATCGCTTCGGTCTTTCGCGGGTCATCCAGACGGATGATATTCTTGCCCTCGAAGTTGCCCTCAGGGGTGATATGCAACGCTTCACACAGAGGATCGAGTGCTTTTTCCGGGATACCCGCTTTGAGGAAGGATTTGCGTGCCTTCTCATAGGTATAGACAAAATATTTCCCTTCTACCCCTTCACTGTCGGCATCACTGGCGGAGTAGAAGAGGTCATCCTCGCGCATCTTGTCAAGCATGAAGTCCAGTGTCTCGAACGCAACCTCTTTGTAGAAGGCATCACCGGTGGCATGGTAGGCTTTGAGATAGACCTGCGAGAGCTGTGCATTATCGTAGGTCATCTTCTCGAAGTGCGGCACGAGCCATTCGTTGTCTGTAGCATAGCGGCAGAAACCGCCGTCGACAAGATCGCGAAGACCGCCCTTTGCCATATGTGTCAGCTGTTTCTCGACCATACTCAGCGCCTCTTTGTCGTCTCTGAGTCTATAGATATCCAGCAGCAGATCGAGCAGAGAAGCTTGGGGGAACTTGGGTGCTTTGCTGAAGCCCCCGTATCGGTGGTCGAAAAGCAGTCCGGCATGCTCTACGGTACGGTTGATGATACTATGATCAAGCTTGGTCGCTTGGATCTGCTGTTTGTCGGGGTTGAGGTGTTTGAGGATTTTTTCGCCTTCCTCGATGAGGGTGTTCTTGCTATTTTGGTATTTGTCTGCGATCACCTCCAGCAGAGTGGGAAAGCTCATCATCCCGTAGCGCGGTTCGGGAGGGATGTAGGTGGCAGAGTAGAAGGGGATGAGCTCTTCGGTCATAAAGATCGATGTGGGCCATCCTCCCGGTCTGCCGTTCATCAGCTTGTAGACCTCCTGAAAATGCTTGTCGATGTCGGGGCGCTCTTCTCTGTCGACCTTGATGGCAACGAAATATTTGTTGAGGATCTCAGCGGTCTTGGGGTCTTCGAAGGACTCGCGTTCCATCACGTGACACCAGTGGCAGGAGCTGTATCCGATGCTCAGGAAGATCGGTTTATGCTCTTTGTGCGCTTTTTCGAATGCCTCCTCTCCCCACGGATACCAGTCGACGGGGTTGTCGGCATGCTGCTGCAGGTAGGGCGAGTGTTCGTTCTTGAGACGGTTGGACAAGGGTGCTTCCTTTCTATGACGGATGATTAATCCATTTTTGGTAAGATTACACAGCTTATACACATATCTTACTATAGAATGCTATAAAAGTTTAACACAAGTGAGAAAAAATGCAAAATATCATCAAAAAGTTACTC
>CAYPWA010000029.1:0-9773 GCA_964414325.1 uncultured Sulfurovum sp.
ACTGGAGCATCTGGAAAAGCAGAAACAACCCTATGCCGAAATGATTGAGATATCCGATCGGGAGGTCGATCATCAGTTGCGTATGCTGGAGCACTTCAGTGAAGAGTGGATACGCAAAACGGAAGTCGCCTCCGAACTTGCCCATGAGCTTACACTGCTCAAGCATGATACGGAGGAGAACAGCGGGACACTCCGACACAGGGAACGTGAGATCGAAGCACTTGGCGAAAAGATCGAGGCGCTGGAACTGACACTGCTCAAACAAGAGCTGGAGAGACAGAACACCCTTCTCAAGCTCGAACCGATCGAACAGAAGATCAGAGTGGTAGAGAGAACACTCAAAGAGCTTGAGGCGAAAAAAGCCTATATCGAGTCGTCGCATCTGCATCGTATTGCGCAGATCGGAAGTGCCGACCGTCCCGCACTTACCTCCTCTTCTCCTGATGGAGAAGAATGATCTCATACTCCAGATGATCGAGCGGATACTCCCGCATCAACGTTTTCATCTCTTTGTATCCCAATAAATTACGTCCTGCCCCTACACCGCTTTTTTTCATGTACCGAAACATCGCTCTGACATCTGAGAATGAGAGCGTATAGTGAAGCAGCTCTGTCTGCGCATCTGGAAAGTGTTTTGTCAGCAATCTCTCCACCGTTTCGCGGCTGCGCAGCAAAGGAGGCAGATTGGCGGTCTCGTAGAGGGTCTTGAAGGTGTTAGAGGTGAAGATCGCTAGTGAAACGGGAGCCTTCAAGGTCGTGATCTGTCCAAGTGTGCCATCCAAATCCTTCGCCCACTGAAGTGCCGAAGCGGAGAAGATACGGTCAAAGCGCTCTTTGCCAAGCCGTGCAAAAGTCTGCGGATCGTTGAAATCCGCTTCAAGAAGGGTCACCCCCTTCCCTTTGGGATGATGTTCAAGCATCCCTTTGGCAAAATCCACCCCGGTATATGATGTGATGTCCCATGTTGCCATACGGTAGAGTGTCCCGCTCCCACAGCCGATATCGAGGATCTTTTCAGGTGTGTCCTTCACAAGAGAGAGCATGCGATCGATCACTTTGCGTTGTATGACATTGACCTGGTCGTACGCTTTTGCATTTTCGGAGAATTCTCGTTGTATCTTCATGGGTACGCGCTATGCCTTAGAGAAAGTTTTGGGTATTATACGATTGTTTTTGTTAGAGGTATTTGGATCAAGAGACCCTGATCCTAACATTAAAAGGGAGAAGAATGTTTTGGAAGTTGGGAAGAGTAAAACAATCTGGTAGGACAGGGTCTGGTAGAATTATAGCAATAAAATGTTAACGAAGTGTTAATTGTATGACATTTTCATGACATTTTTTAGATACGGGAACACTTTATGAAGAAAAATTGCTTTGATCTTATCGTTATAGGCAGTGGTGCAGCGGGTATGATGGCTGCGATCACTGCCGCCCGTACGGGAAGCTCCGTACTGTTGCTGGAGAAACTTTCACGCATCGGTGCCAAGCTCAAAGCCACGGGCGGCGGACGCTGCAACTTGACCAATACACTGGACAACGAGACCTTTATGTCACACTTTGGCAGGGATGGAAAGTTTATGATGCCTGCACTCGATGCATTCGATCATACCGCGTTGCGGGGATTTTTCAAAGAGATCGGTGTAGAGAGTCATGCACCCGACGGATTTAGGGTCTTTCCTCTGACACACTCCTCCTCTACGATCATCGAGGCAATGGAGAGGGAGATGGCACGTGTTGGCGTAAAAGTACTGTGCGATCAGCGGGTCGTCTCTTTGATGTGCGGTGAGAGTGGTGTTACAGGTGTGAGGACGGAAGAGAGAAGCTTTGAAGCTCCGGCGGTGATCGTTGCCACAGGAGGGATGGGCTATCCCGTACTTGGTGCGGAGGGAGACGGGTATCGGCTTTCAGAACAGGTCGGGCATACCGTCACCCCGCTTCATCCTGCGATGATGCCACTCAAGACCAAAGAGAAGTGGGTCGCCAACTGCCGTGCGGACACCATTGCAAAGGTCGAAATGCGCGTTGATATGAAAAAATATAAAAGACTCCATGCCAAAGGGGATCTGATCTTTACCAAAGAGGGGATCAGAGGTCCCGTAGTACTGGATTTCTCCCGTGAGATCACCCCGCTTCTGGCAAAATTCGACGAGGTACCGCTGATCGCCAACTTTACCAAAGGGATGAACGAAGAGCAGATACGTAGCCATCTGAAGCAAACGGTCAATAGAGATCCTCAAGCCACAACGCTTGCACTGCTGCAGACGCTGATACCGGAGTCTTTGGCACGGGAGCTTTGCAAGATGGCAGGAGCAGATCCCGAGATGACGTTGGCAAAACAGCAGGGACAGGCGCGCGACAGGCTCATCAAACTGCTGGTGTGGACACCGTTGACGGTCAACGGACACGACGGCTTCAAGATGGCGATGATCACCAGAGGAGGCGTGAGCCTCAAAGAAATCGACCCTTATACCATGCACAGCCGCAAATGTAACGGTCTCTACTTCTGCGGGGAGGTAATGAACCTTGACGGGCCTTGCGGCGGGTACAACCTGCAGTGGTCCTTTGCCAGTGGCTATCTGGCGGGAAGATCCGTTAGTTGTGAGGATTGAAAGTCACGGTAAAGCAAGCCCCCAGCTCTCTGTTCTCCGCAGTGAGTTTCGCCCGGTGTTTTTGGGCGATCTGACGGCTCATATAGAGTCCGATTCCCGTACCTTTTCCCTCTTCTTTGGTTGTAACGTTTGGTTCGAAGATCTTCTCTATGACCTCCTCGGGAATACCTCCGGCATTGTCTTCGATCTCTAATCTGTCCCCCTCTTTGGACGTAATAAGACGGATACGTATGAGACGCTGCTGTATATTATTCTCTATGAAAGCGTCTTTGGCATTGTTGATGATATTGAGGATCAGATGTTTGAACTCGTTCTCAAAGCCCTCTACGATGATCTCATCCTCCCGCTCGATCTTGACCAGTATGCGGTTTTTGAGGATGTCATCTTTGGCAAGGAAGAGTGCGGAATTGACGACATCAAGAAGATTGAAGGTTCTTTTCTCTTTATTGGGACGGAAAAAAGAGCGGAACTCATCGAGTGTATTGACCATATGATCGATCTGGGTCTGGATATCTTTGCGGAACTTCTCGATATATGCCTGATCGACACTTCCCTCCTCAAAGTCGTTTCTGATCAGCTCACTATAGAGTGTCAGGGCATTGAGCGGCTGTTTCCACTGGTGTGCGACTGAGTCCATCATCTCTCCTACCATCGCCATCTTCGACTGCTGCATCAGCATCTCTTCCTGTGCGACACGGAGCTGATGCTCTTTGGCCTCCTTGGCTCTTGCCTTGGCAAGGTTGATGGTGCGGGCATTGAGGTTGTCCACCAGCATACCGATCTCACCTTTGTCCTGACAATGGAGCAGCCCGTTCTCCGTAGGCATATTCTCAAGCTGTTTGTTGATGGACTCGATAGGATTGATAAAGAGTGCCCGTAGAGCAACGTATCCTATCAGAGTGGCAAGGATCGTCAACAAAAAAGTGACGATCAGCATATTGATGAAAAGTGCATTAGAGTTGTCTACCAATGCCTGATTGAGACGAGCGATCTCCTCTTTGAAATGTTGATTCTGGATGGAAATGGTTTGTGTGTGCATCTGCCGGTTATGCAGATACTCCTGTCTGAGTGAAAAAAATGCAGCGATTATACTGATAAGGAAAAAAACGGATACAGTAATAAAAAAGCCCAATAGTTTGACCTTGACACTGTTATACCACTTCATCCTCATTATCTCCTTGGTCACAAAATTATAACAAAATGTAAATTAATCTTATGTGGGAGAGATATAAAATGACATAGAAATGAGTTTCCATCGGTACACCGACCATTAACCAAAGTGTATTATGATTTGCCAAAAACAGACGGACAGGTTCTCTATGCACAAGCGCTTTCTACTCTTCTTTATCCTATTGCTGTTCAGCCTCTCATCACTGCTTCATGCCGACTACCTTCTCAAGCAGAGTAAGCGAAAACCAAGCCGTATAGACCACATGCCCAAAGGGGTGGTCGCTGATATGAAACGGATCCCTCAAGACCCCACCTACTATGCCCGGCAGATCAAGCCCTGGCCAAAGAGAAGGCAAAAGCGTGCGGATGAGGCGTTTAACCGAAAGTACTTCAAGCCGTGGAGACTGAGGAGACTTGACATCCCGACGAAGGATTTTGGATGGGAGATACGCTTTGTTACGAAGAACCGCATCTATACGGCAGCAGGCAAACAGATCTCAGCAAAGGTCTACAAGCGGTGGATAGAAAATGCCAACTACCGTGCCAAAGATACCAAACGTTACCGTGCGATCACCACCGAGCGCGTCAATGTGCATGCATTGCCGACAAGTGCAGCTTTCTATCTTGATCCTCGACGTCCCGGAGAGGGATTCCCCTTTAACTACAATCAGAACTCCGCACTCCATATGAACGTACCGCTTTATGTTTCACACTTCTCCAGAGACAAAAAATGGGCATTTGTGCGTGCTTCCTACGCGTTTGGCTGGGTCAAGGTAAGCGATATCGCTTTTGTGGACGAAAAGTTCATACGAAAGTTTAAAAACGGTCGGTACGCAATGACGATCAAAGATGACCTACGTTTGTACAATGAAAAAGGACGCGAGGTAAGCTTCGTCAAACTCGGTACCCTCTTTCCCATTGCCAAAGACGGCAAACGCTATCTTGCCGCTGCCCGCAGTGTGACCGGACAGGCACTCATCAAAAAAGTACAGGTGCGTGACAAAGGGTTTATCGCGCGCAAACCATTGCCTTTTACCTCCCGCAATGTCGCCAGAGTCGCCAAAGAGTTCTACAACGAGCCCTACGGCTGGGGCGGAGGGTACGGATGTCGTGACTGTTCGGCGACGACACGGGACTTTCTGGGAGTGTTTGGTATCTTTTTGCCGCGAAACTCTTCCAAGCAGGCAAAAGCCGGACAGGCGGTTCCCATCAAAGGGATGGCACCGCGTGCAAAGAAAAAACGCATTATCCGTGAGGCGGAACCTTTCCGATCGCTACTCTACGTTCCCGGACACATCGTCCTTTATCTGGGTCAGTACAAAGGCGAGCCGGTCATCATGCACACCTACTGGGGTATCCGCAAAAAAGACGGAAGCAAGCTGATTACCGGACGTACTATCATCACCACTACCGAACCGGGTAAAGAACGACGCGATACCAAGCCAAGCAGCCGCCTGATCAATACGCTGAAGACGATCGTGAAATTTTGATGATGCTGGAAAAGAAACTCCAAGAGACTTTTGATAACAGGAGATACTATCTCGATCTGCGCGATATGGGATTGACGGAGATCCCCAAAGAGGTGATGAAGATGGATTTCCTCCAAAATATCGCTCTCTCACGCAACAATATTGCCGACCTCTCTGTACTCAGTGCCCTACCGCAGCTTCGTAAAGTGGCTATTACGGATAACCGCATCGAAGATATCTCCGTCTTTAAAAACTTCACACGCCTGAAATACCTTTTTGCCTGCGGTAACCGGATCAGTGATCTTTCACCTTTGAAAGAGAAGGCGACATTGAAGAAGCTGGTACTTTGTCGCAACCGTATCTGTGACATTACACCGTTGGGAACACTCCCCTCTCTGGTCTATCTCGATATTTCGGACAACCGGATAAAGAACTTCTCCCCTCTGCATAGACTTTCTGAGTTACGTTATTTTGCCGGAAGCGGCAATGTCGTAGCTATTGATCGAAAGGAACTGAAAAGGGAGATCCCCTCTCTCTATGTTGTGAGATAATTGGTACCCCATTAGTAAATTTCGGGTAGAATACGCCTATGAAACATCCAGAGACACACAGACGACACAAAGAGAAGATCAAGCTCTTTACCACCACCATTATCGCCGGCGAGTTCAAAGGCAAACGGATCGAGATCCCCGATATCTCGACCACGCGAAGCTCCAAGTCGATCCTAAGAGAATCATTCTTCAACACCATTCAGTTCGAGATCATCGACCGAAACTTTGTCGAGGTCTTTGCAGGCAGCGGTTCGGTAGGGCTTGAGGCGCTCAGTCGCGGTGCGGCACAGTGTTACTTTATGGAGTACAACAAGATCGCCTTTAAAAGTCTGGAGAACAACATCCGCCAGACCGATCCGAGCCGATGCCATGCCTTTTTTGGTGACAGTTTCGAGAAATTTGCGACGGTTTACGATCTGGTGAAGCGTCAGGGAGGCAAGACCTACTTCTACTTCGATCCGCCCTTCTCCACCCGCGACGGGATGGATGATGTCTATGACAAGACCATTGCACTCATCGAACAGATAGAGCCGGAAGTGTGCGAAATGGTCGCCGTAGAGCATATGACCAACCTGACGATGCCCGAGACTATCGGCACACTGCAAAAGACCAAAAAGAAGAAGTTCGGACGCTCTACCCTCACCTATTACCACCCCAAAGGGTGATCCCTCTTTACATCTCTTCTTTGAAAGTGCTATACTAATCTATAGCATACAACAAAGGAGGTTATCATGTTAGATCATACAACACAGATGCAGCGCTACTACGAACGCTGCGATATGAACCTGATCAAGGGAAGACTCAAAACACTGCTGGAAGAGGCAAAGCAGGAGATCGAAGAGATCAGTGTGGAAGAGGTGGATCTTGAGCGAATGGTGCTCATCGATGTACGGGAGGGAGATGAGTTCGCATCGGGTCTCATCCCTGCGAAGAGCATCTTTACGATACCTCGAGGGAAAATCGAGTTTGCAGCGGATGAGAAGCTTGTCGAACTGATCGATCGTCCCATCGTCTGCTACTGTCTCAAAGGTGCACGCGGGCTCATGGCGGCGATGATGCTTAAAAAGCTTGGATTTACCAATGTAGTCAACCTCCAAGGGGGCATCGAGGCTTGGGTGCAAAGCGGTAGGGGTATCAAAAACTATCTGGGACTGTTTACTCTCACTAACCAGCAGTAGGGTATAATACGTTAAAAAGAAGATACATGACCAAAAAAGAAGACCATATCGCACTCTTTATCGACTGCGACAATATCTCTCACCGATCCATCGAAGGGATCATCAACGAACTAAGCAAATACGGCGTGGTAAACATCCGTCAGGCGTACGGCAACTGGACCAAAGAGAACCTCAAGAACTGGGAGGACAAGCTGCTTGAGTACGCCATCAAGCCCATCCAGCAGTTTGACTACTCCAAGAACAAGAACGCCACCGATATCCTTATGACCATCGATGCGATCGACCTGCTGCACACCAAAGACATCGACGCATTCGCTTTCGCGACCAGTGACAGCGACTTCACCCCAGTGGTGATGCGTGTACAGGCGGAGGGGATCAAAGTGTTCGGCTTTGGAGAGAAGAAAACCCCCAAACCTTTTATGGCGGCGTGTTCACAGTTTATCTTTACCGAGAATCTGGTAGGCAACCCCGAAGATGAGAGTGCTGTAGAAACACCCGTACAGAAAGAGCAGCGTCGCAAGAGCGGCAAAGCGCTCAGAGGGGACAGCTGGCTGGTCAATCTGCTGCGTACCGCCGTGGAGCAGACCGCCGATGACTACGGTTGGGCAAACCTCGGCGCAGTCGGGCAGTACATCAACAACAAATCCTCCTTCTCTCCCCTCAACTACGGCTACAAAAAGCTCAGCAATCTGATCAAAGAGATCGATCTTTTTGACATTGCCTATGACGAAGTAAGCAAACAGATGAGTATCCGTGACAAGCGGTGGCGGCAGTAGACGTTATGGGTGGTGGATGCTTCCTTTGCGTAGGGTGCTGTGTCCTCACAGCACCTTTTGGGTTGTTTCGCAAAAAACCATAGATAATCCAATAGTTACAGCGTGCAGTCGAGAGACTGCACCCTACATGTATATCATGAAGTAGCGTTACCTCCTTCGTTCCCACGATATTCGTGGAGATGCATATGAAAGTTTGAACACACCGGTTTACATTTTATTGGTATGGCGAGTTAAGGTGTATATTTCCACGTACAACGAGGGAACCGGCGAACATTACTGATGGTTTGTTTCTAAAGGTAGCATAGCTTGATGGATTAAAAAAAACTTAAAAATTGTCTTGACTTTTGGGGTGGAATGCTATATTGTTGCTTAACTGTGGGAGGAAGTTTAATGAAAAGAATATTTTTAGGTGTATTTGTATTAAGCGTATGTCAATATGCAGGTAATTTATCTGATAATCCGATGATCTATAAAGAGAAATCGTGTGCTCTAGGTAATGGTTCTGATTGTAATGATCTTGCTTACATATGTTATAAAGAACAAAACTATAAAATGGCATATGATTTTCTTAGTACATCTTGTAAATATGCTAATTCTGAGGGTTGCTTGGGTTTAGGTCTTTTGTGTGAAGAAGGAGAAGGTGTCCTAATGAATTATTCAAAGGCATTACATTTTTATGAAATGTCATGTAAATTAAATAATGCTACTGGTTGCCTGTCTGTGGTTTACTTTATACCAGAGGACAAAATATTAATTTAAGAAAAGTCTCTTCTTTGTTTAAAAAATCATGTGATCTTGGTAGTAGTGACGGATGTAGAGCTTTATAATCATTCATTCAATATTATGTGTAGATAATACGGGGAAGAGTGTTGATTTGTCATTTTAATTTGACTTTTTTGGGGTTATAATTAATCTTTTAGGAACGTTTTATGAGATTCTTGTTTGTTTTTGCTGTTTTTTGGTTTTTCCTTTCTGGCTGTGCATCATCACCGAAACCTACTAAAAAGGTTCAGTCTAATTTATCATGTCAGACTTTGAGTACATTACTTATTGGAAATAAGGATAAAGTTCATTTCTATTATACAATCAATGGGCAGATAGTGAAAAAATATGTTAATGTTTATTTATTTCATAATAATACTCGTTATCTTTATCCAATCAAAGAAAAGTTTTACGAGTTAAATAGCAAAAAGTATAAACCTATGATGAGTTACTGGGCTTGTTCTGATTCTGGCATTTTATTGCGCCAATATGCCCCCTTTGGTATACATTTTGATACTCATTTAACTCCTATTTCTAAATACCATTTTATTTCAAAGCCGGATAAAGAGGATGCCGTCATTCATTTTGTCATTATGAAAAACTCCTTTGATCGTTCTACTTTGTGGAAAACTTCTGCTCCAGTTAAAAAAGTATTATCTAATTCCACAAAGCCTCAAACTAATTCAACGGCTTTACAAAGAGCAAGAGTGGCAGGATATGCAGCTGGTAAACGTAAAGCACTTTCTGATATTGCAGCATCTAAAAAAATTCATAAGAACAAGTCAAAAAAATCAGATTTTGATTCTTATCTTGATGCTGTAGAGGCTGCAAGTGCTGGTCGCGTTGTTGGTGCAGTTGCAGTAGTTCATTGTAATCGAAATAGAAGTTGTGCTTTTGCAAGTATTCGTAATTCTTGTAAAGCATCATTTAAGAAGAGGTCTGCTGTTAATATTTGTAGAAAAGCTGCTTTGAAAAAATATAATTCTTATTAATGAGTTGTTAAAGCTTTGATCTAAGTTATTATGGATCACTCCTCTTATTCCCATGATATTCGTGGAAATGCATATGAAGGTTTGAACACACCGGTTTACATTTTATGGTATAGTGAGTTTTTGATTATGATAGCACACTTTGGAGTAATACTATGAAGCCTGCTTCTCTCTCCCCTTTTTCTCCGGCTCGATGAACTCCCCTTTGATCAACCCCGCCTCATAGAGGAACTGTGAGGGCTGATAGTCCGTTTTTTTAAGCTTGTCGA
>CAYPWA010000030.1:0-9512 GCA_964414325.1 uncultured Sulfurovum sp.
CATCCCTTCTTCGTTTGAAAAACGCCTATTGCACGGGCAGAAGAGTGAGATAGGAGTATTTGTCGACGGTGCATTTCCTACACGGGCGACGACGATCGAAAACTATATCCAAATGACCATTTACAGTACTGCAGAAGAGGTCGGAAAACGATTTGCAACGCCGACAAAAGGGAAAATCGTACTAAATCAGCGGACACTTTTCAACCAGTCCATGCGTGATGAAGATGCTATCGTCCCGGGGCTTATCGGACTGGTACTGCTGGTCGCTCCGGCGATCCTTGCGGCACTTCTGATTGTCAAAGAGAAGGAGGAGGGTACGATCTTCAACTTTTACGCTTCCCCGCTGAGCAAGGGTGAATTTCTGCTTGCGAAGCTCTTTCCCGTCTTTTTACTCCATTCGCTCAACATTTTTATTCTTTTTCTTTGGGCTACACAGCTGTTTCATGTACCGTTCCGGGGAAGTTTTACACTCTATTGGCTGACGAGTGAACTCTATATCCTTATCAGCCTCTCAATCGGGATGCTCATCTCAATAGTGACCAAACGGCAGATCGTGGCAGTGGTACTGACGGTGATCGTGACGATCCTTCCGGGCTTCCTCTACTCGGGGATGCTGATGCCGATCTCTTCGATGCAAGGAGAGTCCTATATTGAGGCGCATCTGTTTCCGGTGATGTATTACAACCACATTATTTACGATACCTTTCTTATCGGACAGGGACTCTCTTCCGAGAAGATTGTGTTGTATTTGGGGATACTGGCTCTTTTTTTTATATTTTTCTTTAGTGTCGGAACATGGCTGCTTAAAAAGGAGATGAAATGATACGCACTTTTTTCATCATTTTGGGCAAAGAGCTTCTCAGTTTTCTTCGATCGACCATGCTTGTTGCAGTGGTACTTTACTCCTTTACACTTGATATCTATGTTGCAGGGGAGGGGATACAGATCAAACCGCGGAATGTATCGGTAGGCTATGTGGATGAGACGGGGGGAGGGATCAGCCAAAAGATACTGACAAGGCTGCACAAACCGGAATTTGCTCCACCGGTACGCTACCTTTCACAAAAGGCACTCAGCCGGGCGATCTTCAACAAAGAGGTGATCGTGGGGATGGTGTTTGGCAGTGATTTTGAAAAGGCATATCGCAAAGGAAAAACTGCCCGCCTTGATCTTCTGCTCGATGCCACGGCAGCCTCTCAGAGTCTGACGACTCTCTCTTATCTCCAGCATATTCTGCTTGATTTTCAGTCCTTGGATCTTCCGCTTACGATCAAGACACATAAACTGTTCAATCAAAATGCGGACAACCACACTTTTATGGCGCTGACCGAACTGCTCTCGATCATTACGATGCTGGTGATCATTTTGACAGCTATTGTCTTCGTCAAAGAGAAGGAGGAAGGGACTTGGGACATTATGCTTTTGATGCCTGTCGATCCGAAGATTACGATCTTAGCAAAAAGTCTTTCGCAGGTGCTTATTGTGATGGCGGGAACGGTACTAGCCGTAGGCTTCGTGCTTTTTGACAGCTTCCATACTCCGATGAACGGTTCGTTCTGGGCATTTATGCTTTTGACGTTTTTGTATGCTTTCTCTTCGGCAGGGATCGGGCTTTTTGTTGCGGCGGTTTCACGCAATGTGATGCAGGTAGCCCAGCTTTCTATTGTCATTATGATGCCGCTGATCTTTCTCAGCGGTGCATGGACACCGGTCTATGCGATGCATCCGGTCTTCCAGAAACTCTCTTTGATTTCACCACTGCGCTACTACATTGAAGGGAGTGAGAGCATCTTTTACAGAGGGACTGCATTTGTCGATCTGCTGCCCTATTTTGGCGGTGTGACGATCCTTGGTATTTTGCTGTACTGGTTCGGGTTTTACAAGATAGGAAAATTGTTTTAAAAGATCAAAAGTTCGATAGCGGTATGGCATACGCAATCTGTAGCGGCTTGGGTATGGCACTGATCACACTGATGAGTATCTGGTACTTCAAAGAGCCTGCAAGTGTGATGAAGATAGGCTCGATTGCATTGATCATCATCGGTATGGTCGGACTGAATCTCTCAAATGGATGAGAGATACCGTTCCAGAATGATCTGTGCCGCTACGGAGTCGATACGTCCGTCTTTTTTGTGGCGGAAGGTGCCGGCTGTCAACTCCTTGGCTTCGTAGCTGCTGCCCTGTTCGTCGATGTAGGTGACAGGGATAGAGAGATCGAGCAGTGAGACGAAGTGTCTGATCCGCCGTTCCATCTCCGCTTCGCTGCTACCGCCTCTGGGCAGCCCGACGACCAGTTTCTCTATCTCCCACTCCTTTAAAAAGCTGTTGACATCCCGTGCGGCTTGGTTGCGGTTCTTTCTGAGGATGGCACTCTGCGGCAAGGCTGTTTTGCCGTCAAGAGAGATCGCAACACCGATACGTTTGAGTCCTACATCTATACTGGCAAGTTTCATATCGGGAGTATAGCCAACTTTTACTATTATTGAAGATATTCGAATAAGTATAAGGGATTTGAATATTTCATAGTGTGTTTTTTATGTTGCTTTTGTACAATATTCTTTACGGAGGTATATTGTGATGATATTACGAATGATGCTAAGTATGTTTTTTGTTTCTGAATGGATGTATGCCGGAGATGTCGGTCTGCAGGAGATAGAGACCTTTTGGGTCTGGGTAGCACTTTTCGCACTGGGAGTGATCGGGATAGTGATCCTTTTTGTCTCTTCCAGACAGATGGTCAAGATCGAGCAGATGCATAAGGATATGCTTGAGAAACAAAAAGAGATCGAACGTTCCCAGAGTCTTTTTCTGGCAAATATCAGTGAGAATATCCATGAGATTGTGGAAAAGACGTATGTTGATCCGAAAACAAGGATCATCAAAGAGGGGCAGCAGCCGGAGGTTACAAAAGGAAAGAAACTTCTCGATGTGACGAACGATCTTATCGAGTTCCTGCGTTTGAAATCGAAGAAGGTCGAGAGTACGAACGAGAAGTTCAATCTTAACAATGTTCTCAATGAGGTGTCCGGTTCGGTATGTTCTCTGTTTCAGGGTAGCAAGGTAGAGTTGATCTTCAACATCGACAACAAGATACCCCGATACCTGGTAGGAGATGCACTCAATCTAGAGAAGTCACTACAGAATCTTCTGGAGTATGTCCTCAGTGAGGTAGAGAGCGGTGAGGTGACACTTGAGATCATGATGTTTGGTACCTATGAGGAGAAGATAGAACTTCAGTTCCGTTTGAGTGATATGGGAGCAGGCCTGGATGAGAATGCCCTTGATATGCTCTTTACACCGGTCTATGACGAAGAGAGTAAAGAATATAAAGGGTTGGGTCTCTTTGTTGCAAAGGAGTTGGTCTCTCTTATGCAGGGTGAACTGGTCGTGCAGAGTACACCGGGGAAAGGGACGACATTTACCATGACGCTTCCGTTCGAGATGCTCGATCCGACCAACCGACGGAACTATAGACTGCCTGATAAGATACTGACTGAGAAGAAGGTCTTTATTGTCGACAGGAACTACAACTCCGCCTTGGCGATCAAAAAGATGTTCGCCTATTTCAGACATGATGTGAAGGTGATCTCCAAAGAAGAGTTCCTAAAGCGGATGCACAACCTGACAGGATATGACATCGTGATATTGGATGAGTCGCTTTTCAAAGCCAGAACGATCGAATATCTCAAGAAGCTCAAGTCCGAGCATGCGCTCAAAGTGATCGCACTTAACTCGTTACTTGAGAAAACGGCACAGAAGGATACGGATGATGTGATCGATCGTATCCTAACCAAACCGGTCAATCAGGAGCGTATCTTTGAACTGATCGTTGATCTCTATACTCTTAAAAGAGTAGAAGAGAAACCACATTCGGAAGATACGACGGTACAGGGTGCCTTAACACACACAGGGGAGATACAGGAGACCGCCAACGTCACACAGGAGAGTTTCAAAGACTTCAACGGTATGAGATTGTTGATTGTCGAAGATGATGTGATCAATCAGAAGGTACTCTCCAATATCCTGAAGGTCTCGGGAATCGATATTACGATCGCCAACAACGGACGGGAGGCGGTCAATACAGTCAAAGAGAGCATGGATAGGTTCGATATGGTGCTGATGGATATCAACATGCCGATCATGGATGGATATGTGGCGACACAGATGATCCGTCTGGAGAGTGAGTTCGATGATCTGCCCATTGTTGCCTTTACCGCTCTGGCTCTGGAGAGTGAACGGCAGAAGATCTTCAATAGCGGGATGAATGCCTATCTGACCAAACCGATCAATATCGGAAAGCTTTATACGGTCTTCAGGATGTATATGCCTCTTGCCAAGGATCAGACTGATGTCGTCGGATCAAAAAGCATTGCATCGACCAATACGCTTGATATCGAAAAGGGTATCGGCTATGCCAATAACAATGAAGGCTTCTATATGGAGATACTGCATGAGTTTTTGGATGCCTATGGTGAGAGCGCAGGACTTTTTGAAAAGCTGGTGCATGAGCATCGCTATGAGCAGGTCAAGATGCTCTGTCTGGACATGAAAGGGTTGACAGGAACGATTGGTGCCAGAGAGATGTTTGAGCTCATCAGCAAAATACACCAAAAAGTGCTCTACCATCAAGAGGAGATGCTGCCGGAGTATATCGATGCTTATCGTAAAGAGTTAACTAAACTGACCGATGTGATCAGAGCTTATCTTGTGGACTGAGAAAACTCCCCGTCCACATAGAGCCATCTCCCGTTCTCTCTGAGGAAACGGCTCTTTTCTGCAAGGAGTCCGGAAGAGAGATAGGCTTCGAACGAGACAAAGGCTTGATCCTCCTCTTGTGAGGATGAGAGAACCTTCAACTTCTCAAACACCGTTCCCTCGCAGAATCGATCGATCTCTTTTTTCCACTCTTTCCGCTTGTCCGTATAGTCGGGATTATCCGGGTGGGTGGTGTCTATGATATAGTCCGAGAGACCAAAGGCATAGGCGCTGTAACGTGAGCGCATCAAACGCTCTGCATTTTTTGGGAGTGCACCCTTATGATACTTTTGACAGCACTTTTTATACTTTTGTCCGCTGCCGCATGGGCAAGGAAAGTTAGGTGAGGGCTTCATCGGATCTCCGCAATGAACGCATCTTTTTGGATCTTGGCACGTACTTTTTGGCGTGCCTCAAGCGCATCTGCACGGGTTTTGTACGGTCCGATGAGGAGCTTGTTGATCGTCTTCCCTCCACGTGGGAACTTGATGATCTTGTGAGAGAAGCCTTCTCTGGTGATCTTGTAGAGCAGAGCTGACTTGGGTCTGCCGACAAATGATCCGACCTGAACATAGAAGTTTCCGGTGGCGTGTGTCTGTTCGATCTGACGTATCGGTGCCTGAATGACAACCGCTTTGCCTTTGTCGGATGAGGATGCCGCAGTACGTGACGGCGGTATCGGTGTGACTACACTTTTTTGTGCAGCCTGCCACGGCTGTTGCGAGGAGGCGACACGCACCGGTTTTGGCGGCAGATAGCGTCGACAGACACGTAGCCGTTTCTTGTAGTAGGGTGAGGTGAAGAGGTTGGAGTAGATCACTTCATGCTTGACCGTACTGGCATGGGTAAACCATCCGTCCCCTAGGTACATCCCTACATGGGTGATCTTTCGGGGATGGCGTTTGTCGGTGGCAAAGAAGATCAGGTCTCCGTAGCGTAGATCCTTGGGGGAGACCTTTTTGCCTACTTTTGCCTGTTCTCGTGCCACACGGGGGATCTCGATACCCATAGAACCGTACATATAGTAGGTTAACCCCGAGCAGTCGAACTTGTCCGGTCCCTCTTCCGCCCAGACATAGGGGCTTCCCTGCAGTTGTTTGACCATCTTCTCAAGATTTTTTTTATCGGGTGTATAGATCACCTTGGGTTTTTTGACCTCATAGTGCGGGTTTTTGGGGTAGGGATCAGGCTTGCATCCGGTCAGAAGCAGTAGCAAGAGTGGGGCAAAGATCATCAACATATGTTTCATGGCTTTAATTATAGATGAAAGTATGTAAAGCGGGGCTAAATCCTTTTACGGTACTGCTTTGCGGGGGAGCCCTTTGTCTGGTGTCCAAGGTGTAGTATAGCGCATATTGGTGACAGCCATCTTCTTTAGGGGTGCATCACAGTTCATATATTTTTTGCATTCATCGATGCTCAGGTAGCGTTTGCAGACCTTGATGCGGCGCATATAGACAGGCTCTTGGTTGAAGTTGGTCAATACCACCTTGCGTTTTTTGCTGCTGGCTTCGGCAAACCAGCCGTTACCCAGATAGATCCCGACATGGCTGATGCGTCTGCTTCGTTTGTTGGTCGAACCGAAAAAGATCAGATCACCGTAATGCAGATCTTTGAGCGCGACCCGTTTGCCGACCTTCGCCTGTTCCTGTGCTGTTCGGGGGATCTCGATCCCCATCGAGCCGTAGATATTGTAAGTAAGCCCGGAGCAGTCGAAAGCGTAGGGACCCTCCTCCGCCCAGACATAGGGCTTGCCCAGATAGGAGTCAAGAAGTTTTTGGATATTTTCTCTGTTTGGGGTACATATTTTTTTAGGTTTGATGATATCGTAGTTGGGGTAGTGATAGGGCTTTTTCTGCGCACATCCCTGAAAGAACCAGAGACCCAATGTGATCAGCAGCAACAGTCTCATGGCAATCTCCTTAAAGGATAAGCATCGCATCTCCATACGAAAAGAAACGGTATTCTCTTTCTACCGCCTCCTTATATAATTGTAACGTCTTTTCTCTTCCGATGAAAGCGCTTACTAGCATAATGAGCGTACTTTTGGGTAGATGGAAGTTGGTGAGCAGATGGGTAACGCGCATGGGCGGATTGTGCGGATTGAGAAAGAGGTCGCACTCTCCTTCTTTTTTCCCTGTACGGGCGTAGTATTCGACCGTGCGTGTGACGGTGGTACCGATGGCAAGGATGGGTCTGTCGGTGTTAAGGACGGCAGCGGCTTCATCGGGGATGTGAAAATACTCCGAATGCATCGGATGGTCGAGGATATGCTTCGTCTCCACAGGTTTGAAGGTCCCCGCTCCTACGTGTAGTGTTAGAGTATGTGTAGGATGCGTTGCTTTCAGTGTATCGAGCAGCTCGGGAGTGAAGTGCAGCGAGGCGGTCGGTGCGGCAACGGCTCCGGCATGCTTGGCAAAAAGAGTCTGGTAGTCTCTCTCATCCTCCTCTCTGTCCTCTCGTTGCATATAAGGCGGCAGCGGGATATGCCCGATCTCATCAAGCAGTGCCACCAGCTCCTCAAAGCGTATGGTATGACCGTGCCGGGTAAAGGTGACGATACGTGAGCCGTCCTCGTTGAGTGCCGTAACCGTAGCGACAAGGTCGTGATCGAAAAAGAGTTTGCTCCCTTCACGCACTTTTCCGCGTATCATGACCAGATAGTGGTGAGCATCGATCGGTTTGTTGAAGAGAAGCTCTACTTTGCCGCCGCTTTGCTTATGTCCGAAGATACGTGCTTTGATGACACGGGTATCGTTGAGAAAGACATCACACGCAGGTAGAAAGTCAAGCAGATGTTTGAAGGTTGTATGGGTGATTGTGTCGGTACGGCGGTCATAGACCATCAGTTTGGCATGGTCTCTGGGGTGGACGGGTGACGTGGCTATGAGCGCTTCGGGAAGCGCATAGTCATAGCTTTCGGTCAGCAGCTCCGGAGACATCTATGCGTTGTCCGTGCTTTGGGTTTCATCCTCTTCGTCCTCTTCGGATTTGTCAGGATTGACCGCAGCAACGATAAGGATAGAGACACCATAGAGGATGATCAGCGGTGCCGCCATCAATAGCTGCGTGAGGATATCCGGCGGCGTGAGCAGGGCGGCAAGGACAAAGATGATGACCACGGCATACTTGAAGAAGTCTTTGAGCGTACGGTCGGTGACCAGTCCCAGCAGCGCAAGGAAGTAAGCGAAGACCGGCAGCTCGAACGCGATCCCAAATCCCATCATGATCTTGGTGAAGAAGCCGACATAATCCTCGATATTGATCAAAGGTGTGTAGAGGAATGATCCGAAGGTGATGAGGAACTGAAATCCGAACGGGGTGACGACATAGTAGGCAAAGAGTACCCCGATGAGGAACATCACTGATCCGCCGATGACAAAGGGCAGTACCATCTTCTTCTCATGGCTGTAGAGTCCCGGTGCGACAAAGAGCCAGAGCTGATAGAGAATGAACGGCATCGCCATCAGCAGTCCTGCGAAGAAGGAGACTTTGAGTGCCACAAAGAAGGTCCCTGCGACCTGATGGGTAGTCACCTGAGGATTGAACACCTCCGAGGCTTTCAGAGAGGCTGCCAGCTCATGTGCTGCTTTGGCCGCTTTGTCAAGTGATGCGGAGAGCTCCCCTTGGGCGGATCGTGCTGCTTGGGAGAGTGCATTGGAGAGAGACTGTGCCGCGAGAACACCTCCCTCGTCACTCTCATCGACTTTGTCTGTCGCACTCCCCTGTGTGCCGTTGACATCGATATGCCATTGTGTCATGCTCTTGTGGGTGATACTCTGTTTCACTTCCGAGAGGGCATGATCAAGCGGTGCCGTGATCCAGGCAAGGATCGCTTCATGGAAGGTAAAGGCGATGATAAATCCGATAAAGACCGAGAGGACGGCAAGCCCGAGTCGTTTTCTGAGCTCTGCAAGGTGGGGGCGTAGTTCTTCGAACATCAGGCGTTGTCCTCACTCTTATCGGATTTGTCGGTGATCTCTTCTTGTTTCTCCATCTCGGTGGTCAGAAAGGTTTTCTCTTTTTTCTTGAATGTGACCGTCTCCATCTTCGGCTCTACCTGTGTGGTCGGTTTTTCGTCAGCATAGGCACCCTTGAGTGCACCGGATGAGGGTTTCTCCTGTGGGGGTACAGGTTCGTCGAGGATGTCGTCCATGGAGATGTTCTTGAAGCCCTTGAGCTCATCGGTGGCACTCTCAAGCTGCTCTTTGTAGCTCAGCGCCTCCTGCTTGAGGTCGGCGATGCGCATCTCCTCTTCAAGGGAGCTTTTGGCTTCGTTGATCGTGCTTTTGACACTCTTGAAGAACTTGGCGATCTGCACCATCGCTTCGGGAAGCTTGTCCGGTCCGAGGAAAAGGATAGCGATGACAGCGATAAGAAGTATTTCGGTAAATCCGATACCAAACATAGTGCGCCTTCGTAATAGATTGGCTGTATTTTAGCAAATTATTCTAAAAGGTAGAGTGCAAGGGCATCGGCGACGAAGAGGTTTGGATTGTAAAAAGTATTCTCTTTTTGCAGCAACTTTTCCTCTTGGCAGAGAAACTGTGCCCGCTCGATCATGGTTTCACTGAGAATGGCTTCGGGCACGCCAATATTGCTGCGCAGTCCCAAAAAGATCTTTTCGGTCACGATATCATCCTTAGAGAGAAGTTCTTCTCTGATCTTGAGTGGATCATTGATATACCCCTCTATATCCGTTTGCGGATAGAATCGTCTGTCACTGAGAAATCCGACCGCACCCGCACCCGCTCCGA
>CAYPWA010000031.1:0-9135 GCA_964414325.1 uncultured Sulfurovum sp.
GTCTCTTCAAGGTTTTTGAGATGACGTGCCATCTCGTCATACCAGACTGCAAGTACCAGACCGAAGGTAATGGGCTCTCCGTGGATGCCGTGACTGCGCCCGACCATCAGTGTCATCTTGTGTTCCATCGCTCTTTTTTTGATGCTCTCCATCATCATCTTGACATCTTCGATGATGATCTTGAGAGAGCGTACCATTTGAAGTGCTACGGCGGTATCGACTGTGTCGGAGGAGGTCATCCCGTAGTGGAACCATCTACTCTCCTCACCCAGTGTCTCAGATACCGACGTTGTAAAGGCGATCAGGTCGTGTCTGGTCACCGCTTCGATCTCATCGATACGCTCTACGGAAAAACCTGCGTTCTCTACGATCTTCTTGGCATCTTCGTCCGGGATGAGTCCCAGTCTGTTCCACGCCTTGACCACTGCAAGCTCCACATCCAACCACGCTTGATACTTTGCCTGCATTGTCCAGTTCTGCGCCATCTCTTCACGCGAATAACGTTCTACCATACCTAACCCTTATGTGTGTGAAATTTTGGTACCATTCTACCAAAATAGCAGTTACAAAGAGGTGAGCCTAATGCCATTCGTCAAAGAGAAGTTTCACGTGAAACAAGAGATGCCTGCTTTCCTTTTTGTGATGCGTACCTTCAACTATACGCAGGGCGAGGCGCAACGTCTCATCTGCAAAGGACGGCTACTGGTCTCAGGAGAGTCTATCTACAACCCCGGCACCAGACTCCAAGCCGGAGAGGTTGAGATCGTCCATTTTAAACCTGAGGGTAACGGCGTGCGACCACTCTTTCAAAACAAAGACTTTATGGTCTTTGAGAAGCCCTCCGGCGTACTGGTACACCCCAATACCATGTCTACCCCCTACTCCATGCTCGACGAGATCCGTGCCATAAGCGGGGACAAAGCCAATGCCACACATCGAATCGATATGGAGACTTCGGGGCTGCTTCTGGCGAGCAAGCACAAGAAGGCGGAGCACTATCTCAAGAACGCTTTTGAGACCAAAAAGATCAAAAAGAGCTATCTTGCCTGGGTAGACGGCAGACTGACCGAACCCTTCTATGTAGATCAGCCTATCCGAATCAATGACGACTACTCCGAATGCAAGCACAAGGTCTTCATCGACCCTGCAGGCAAGCATGCCCATACCGACTTCACCCCCCTACGATATGATGCCAAACATGATGCCACCCTCGTTGCCTGCTACCCTCTTACAGGACGTACACACCAGATACGTGTACATCTGTTTCACGTGAAACACCCCATTCTCGGTGACCCAATCTACGGCACTACGTTTCAGGCTGCCAATGCCTATCTGGATGATACACTGAGTGAAGAAGAGCGCCTTATCCAGACCGGTGCCGCACGCCTGATGCTGCACGCACAAACGCTTCGTTTCTCTTATGGTGCGGAGTACTTCATCGAAAGCAAAGTGGATTTTGGGGGGATGACAGATATGATCTGTCCGAAAGAACGAAGATGTTTTAATCGATAGATATGCGCTATTGAAAACGCTGCTTTTAAAAAAGTCTTATTTAAATGGTTTTAGCGGCGTGCTGTCAGGAGACAGCACCCTACATAATCATTCATCATCTACAGGACGGTTGGCATCATAGATAAACCAGCCGCCGCCGATACCCACCACCAACACGATAAACACCAGCATCGCGATCTGTACATCAGGCATTTCTGTTTCCTTCCAGTTCTTGTTCTCGTAGTTGTCCGCATGCGGCTGAGATATCCAGCCCCTTGGACTCACGGATGGTGCAATGTAGTCCTCTTTTGGTTAAATACTCCTGAAAACGCTTCATATCTGCTTCGCTCGGACGTTTGAATTCCGTACCGCCATAGGGATTGAAGTAGATCAGATTTACCTTTGCCTTGATACCGTCAAGGAGTTTGAGCAGCTTTTTGGCTGCGGAGATATCATCGTTGACATCTTTGATGACAAGATACTCGAACATCACCCGTTTGCGGTCGTTGACAGGGAAGTGCTTGACCGCGGTGATGATCGACTCGATATTATACGCCTTGTTGATGGGCATCAGCTGTTGGCGCAGTTCGTCATCGACCGCGTGAAGAGAGATAGCAAGGTTGATGCCAAGCTCCATCTTTCCGAGCTTCTCTATCTTGCTGCTGAGCCCCGAAGTGGAGATGGTCTGACGGTGTGGTGCGATCGCCATCCCCTCCTCGTCAGCGAAGATCCCGACCGATTTTGCCACTGCTTCAAGATTGTCAAGGGGTTCACCCATCCCCATAAAGACGATGTTGACACGCCGGTTGGCGGCAATGTCATTGTCTTTTTTGATCATCCGCAACTGTTCAACGATCTCTCCGGGGGTGAGATTTCGCATAAAACCGCCCTTTGCGGTCAAACAAAAGGCACACCCTACCTTACACCCTACCTGAGAGGAGATACAGACCGTATAGCGCTCCTGATGCTTTAGAGAGCCATCTTCGTGATACTCTTTGCCACGCATCAGCAGCAGTACCGCCTCGACAGTATGTCCGTCATGCAGTTCAAAAAGGTATTTTCGACTCCCGTCAATGCTGTCCTGCACGGTCACTGTTTTAAGCGGTGTAAGTGTATAACGCTGTGCCAACTCCTCACGCATACCTTTGGGAAGATTTTGCATCTCCTCAAAATCCGTTGCGTACTTGTGGTAGATCCAGTGCCATATCTGCTTGGCACGAAATGCCGGCTTGATCTGCTCGGCAAGCTCCTCTTTGGTGAGATCTTGGATAATCATTTTATTCATCGTTCATTCTTTCTGCAAGAAGGGGTGATCCCTGCCCGCTTAATTTATCTAATAGATATTTATTACGCTGTTGCGCGTGCTTTAACATAATCACTCAAACGCTTCATCGCTTCGGCATGGTTTTTTTTGAAATCCTCATGCGCCTCTTTGTTACAATAGTTCGTCACGATAAAGATCCCAGCCGCAGGGATCCCGTACATCTGTGCCGTTTTCATCACGGCGAAGAACTCCATATTCTCGATATGGATATGTTGCGCTCTATAGTGCTGCCATACATCCTCGTTGGTAGTGATGTAGTTGGAGGAGTTGACGATTGTTTCACATGAAACATCAGCGACAGCCGAAACCACATTGTCTATGGGCGTGTAGGAGTCTCCGGCAAAAAAGCTCTGCTCGACATTGGCGGCGGTACGGGACTCGATGATCTCAAAGATCTCTTTCTCTCCGTACGAACCCGCCGTTCCGACGAACACGACATGATCCGGCTTTTTCCGGCTAAAGAGATGCCCCAGATTGACCGCCGTCTCGACCATCCCTATACCGATGGGTTGCGCGAAATCGAACTGCTCGCTTTTTCCTGCACAGAGGATCATCCTACAGCCTTACCGGGATATTCTCAGACTTCAGGTAGCGTTTGAGATCCATGATGTCGATCTCTCTGAAGTGAAAGATCGATGCCGCCAATGCCGCGTCGGCATGACCAAGCGTGAACGCCCCTTTCATATGCTCCATCGCCCCCGCACCGCCACTGGCAATGACCGGGATATTGACCAGTTCGCCGATACGGCGGTTGAGTTCATTGTCAAAGCCCGCCTTGGTACCGTCCGCATCCATCGAGGTCACCAGCAGTTCGCCTGCACCACTCTCGTAGGACTCTTTCGCCCATGCCAAGGCGTCGATACCGGTGTCGTTACGCCCACCATGGGTGAAGATGTGCCACTTGTCATCCCCTACCCGCTTCGCATCGATCGCGACAACGATACACTGTGAACCAAAACGCTTGGCACCCTCTTCGATGAATGCCGGGCGCTTGATGGCAGCGGAGTTGATGCTTACTTTGTCACATCCAACATTGAGCAGTGCATAAATATCTTCAAGTTTACGTATCCCTCCGCCTACGGTAAGCGGGATGAATACCTCCTGCGCCACCTTCTTGACCACGTCGACAATGGTATCACGCCCCTCATGGCTCGCACCGATATCCAGAAAGGTCAGTTCATCGGCACCCTCCTCATTGTAACGGCGTGCCACCTCTACCGGGTCGCCCGCATCACGCAGACCGACAAAGTTGACCCCTTTGACGACACGTCCGTTGTCCACATCAAGACACGGGATAATACGTTTGGCAAAATAATCCATCAACTTTTCTCAATTCATTTAAAATTATGGTAAGATTATACAAAAATTATCCCAAATAGGGGTTTAGCCATCCGGTATAAAGGTAGATTATAGTATGATTATTGACAATTTGGCGGAATTTGCAAGCAAAAAATTCGGTCAGAATTTTCTCAAAAGTGATATCTACCTGCACAAAATCATCCAAGCGATGCCCGACGATGACCTTAGGGTCGCAGAGATCGGGCCTGGCTTAGGTGATTTAACCAAAGAGCTTGTAAAAGCTCGAAATGTCACAGCATTTGAGGTTGATAAAAGACTATGCGAGCATCTTACAACGGAATTTGAAACACCCATCTCACAGGGGCGTTTCGAACTTCGCTGCGGGGATGTGCTTGAGCGTTGGGGGGAAGGCGCTCTACTGGATGAACCTTATCATCTAGTAGCGAACCTCCCCTACTATATTGCAACCAATATCATATTGAAAGCCTTCAAGGATGAACAGTGCCGCTCCGTGCTGGTTATGGTTCAGAAGGAGGTGGCCGTCAAGTTCTCTGCACAACCCGGAGAGAAAGCGTTTTCCGCGCTCTCCGTACTGGCACAGAGCGTAGGCAGGGCGACGCTCTGCTTCGAGGTAGAACCCGAAGCGTTCGTACCCCCGCCGAAGGTCACATCCGCCGTGCTTTTGATAGAAAAAGGCCGTTCGTTGGATGACGAGAAGTTCGAAGCGTTCCTCAAGATCGCTTTTGCGCAGCCGCGTAAAAAACTTCTCAAAAACCTCACCGCGGCCTTCTCCAAGGATATTGTGGCGCAAACCTTCGACACACTGGGGCTTGACCCCCATGTGCGACCTCATGAAGCTGGGACATCTGATTATCATCTGCTATACAATGAATTAAAGGATAAGTTAGATGGAAAACAACAAACCAAACAACGAAAACAGTCAAAATCAAGGGCAAAGAACACCCAACAGCAACACTGAACAAGGACAAAAACCCCAGCGCAACCGCAGACCCAACCCTCACAGACAAAATAGTAATCCCAACCGTACAGCTGAAGGCGGCAGCCAAAATAACGGACAAGGCAGTAACGGCAACAGAAAACCGAGCAACCGCAAGCCAAACCCAAACAGACAGGGCGGGAACAACCAGCGCAACGAGAATCAGGGCAACCGAAATAACAACAGAAAACCCAATAATAACAGCAACCGTAACAGTGGCGGTAACAAAGGGCGCGGCAAGAAACGTCAAAATGTCACCACCGTCAATGATGCGATGAGAGCCTCCATCGAGGAGAACAAACGCGTCCAGGAAGCCCGAATGGCACCATGGAAACAAGGTGTGGATCTCAACAGCAAGGGCAAAGTGCGTTTCACGCCGCTTGGCGGACTGGGCGAGATCGGCGGGAACATGGCAGTCCTTGAGACCGAGACCACCGCAATCGTCATCGATGTAGGGATGAGCTTTCCCGATGAAACCATGCACGGTGTCGATATCCTCGTGCCTGATTTCAGCTATCTGCACGCGATCAAAGATAAGATCAAAGCGATCGTCATCACCCACGGGCACGAAGACCATATCGGTGCGGTGCCCTACCTCTTCAAGGAGCTGAAGTTCCCGATCTACGGTACTCCGCTGGCACTGGCAATGATCGAGAACAAGTTCAACGAACACGGACTCAAAGGCGATGCGAAGTACTTTAACTTCATCACCAAACGCAAGCAGTACACCATCGGTGACCTCAAGATCGAGTGGATCCACAACACCCACTCCATCATCGATGCCTGCTCATTGGCGATCGAAACCCCTGCAGGTATCTTGATGCATACAGCGGACTTCAAAGTCGATCATACACCGGTGGACGGCTACACAATGGATCTGCGTCGTTACGCCTACTACGGAGAGAAAGGGGTACTCTGTCTCTTCTCAGACTCCACCAACTCACACAACCCCGGTTTCACCAAAAGTGAGACGGTTGTGGGCAAAACCTTCGATACGCTCTTTGAGATGGCGAAAGGGCGTGTGATCATGTCCACCTTCTCCTCCAACGTGCACCGTATCTTCCAGGCAATGGAGCGTGGGGTCAAGCACAACAGAAAGATCTGCGTCATCGGTCGTTCTATGGAGCGTAACGTCGAGACCAACCGTGCACTGGGCTTTGTCGATATCGACGACAGACACTTCATAGAAGTACACGAGGTACCCAAATATGCCGACCACGAGGTGCTCATCGTTACCACCGGATCACAGGGTGAGACGATGGCGGCACTCAACCGTATGGCAACCGATGAGCACCGACATATCAAGCTCAAACCAAGCGATACCGTCATCATCTCCGCTTCAGCGATCCCCGGCAACGAGGCATCCGTCTCCAAACTGATGAACCTGCTGATGAAAGCGGGCGTGACCGTACGCTACAAAGAGTTCAGCGATATTCACGTCTCCGGACACGCGGCACAAGAAGAGCAGAAGCTGATCCTCAGGCTGGTACAGCCCAAGTTCTTCCTCCCTGTCCACGGTGAGTACAACCACATCGCCAAACACGCACAGACTGCGGTCAGCTGCGGTGTGGACGAGCGAAATATTCTACTCATGAGCGACGGGGATCAGGTGGAGATTACACCGAAGTATCTCAAAAAGGTCAAAACTGTCAAAAGCGGCAAGACCTACATCGACAATCAGAACAACATGACCATCGAAAACGACGTGGTCACGGACAGACAGAAGCTTGCCGAAGACGGTATCGTCAATATCGTCGCAAAGATCTCCGAGAAGGGACACACGCTGATGGGAAGCCCGATCGTGACTACTTTCGGACTAATCCCGGACAAAGAGGACAAGAAGTTCGCCAAAGAGATCGAAGAGCAGATCAAACAGATGCTTGCCAACATGAAGAAAGATGCCTCACCGGATCATACCTTTATCGAGAACGAGATCCGTACAGTAGTACGCAAACATGTCGTACGCACCAAGAAGCGTTATCCGCTCATTATCCCTACGGTCTTTCTCGTATAATCCTCATCCCCGGCATCTTTTGCCGGATGAGTATGCTATAATCACACAAACAATATTCCCTACCAAAGAAACGCCATGAACCTTATTGAGATCGCCAAAGAGACCCTTCAGATAGAGATCGAAGCCCTTGAGAAGATGCAGGAACGGCTGGACGGCACCTTTCTTGAGGCGGTTGAACTGATCCTCTCTACCAAAGGCAAACTGATCATCACCGGTGTGGGCAAATCGGGACTGGTCGGTGCGAAAATGGCAGCCACCTTTGCCTCTACCGGAACCTCCAGCTTCTTTTTGCACCCTACCGAAGCACTGCACGGAGATCTGGGGATGATCGGCAAGACCGATGCCGTCCTTGCCATCAGCAACAGCGGTGAGAGCGAAGAGCTTACCAAGATCCTCCCGCACATCAAACGCTTTGATATACCGCTCATCGGCATGACCGGCAACAAAGACTCCTCTTTGGGACGCTATGCGGATGTATGGCTGGATATCTCCGTCGAAAAAGAGGCATGCCCGCTTAACACTGCACCGACCGCCTCCACGACCCTGACGATGGCATTGGGGGATGCGTTGGCAGTGGCATTGATGGAGAAGCGCGGCTTTAAAAAAGAGGATTTCGCCTCGTTCCACCCCGGCGGTGCACTGGGTAAAAAGCTCTTTGTCAAAGTTGCAGACTTGATGCGTACCAAGAATCTACCCATCATCGATGAGAAAACACCGCTTAAAGAGGCGATCGTCACGATGAGCGAAGGGAAACTCGGAAATGTACTGATCGTCAATGATGAGGGAGCACTCACCGCGATCCTCAGCGACGGAGATCTGCGCCGTGCACTGATGCAGGAGGGCTTCAGTATGAATGAACCCGCCCTCACCTACGCTACCAAGGCACCCAAAAGCTACCACGACACTTCCCTGCTCGCCAGTGAAGCACTCGAGATCATCGAGGAAGCACGCATCCAGCTGCTTCCCATCACCGATGAACACAACCGTATCATCGGCGTCCTGCATATCCACGATCTGGTGACCGCAGGCATCAAACGTACCTGAGAGAGACCATGAGACTAAATAAATATATCGCACACAACACCAAGTATTCCCGACGGGAAGCAGACAAACTTATCGAAGCGGGAGAGGTCACCCTCGGCAGACAGCCCATCAAAGAGTTCGGCTACGAAGTGCAACCCGGTGACCGCATCTTTGTCAAAGGCAAACCGGTCAAAGAGAAAGGCAACGAAGTCACCGTCATTGTCTACAACAAACCCAAGGGTGTGTTGGTGACCAAAAAAGACGACAGAGGGCGTGCCACTATCTACCACAAGCTTCCGGGCAAATTCAGGCACTTTCTCCCTGTAGGCAGGCTCGACTATGCCTCGGAGGGTCTTTTACTGCTGACGGACAACGTAGAGGTCGCTACGGCGCTGATGGAGAGCAAGCTCGATCGTACCTACAACCTCAAGATCGACAAACCCCTCACCCAAGAGATGATCGAAGCGATGAAAGAGGGGCTGGTACTTGACGATGCTACTGCCGGTGCGCACGAAAAAAGCAAGATCCACAGTATGGAGTTCGCGCCGTTTGTTGGCTTTGAAGTCCGCTCGGAAGGAAAGAGCTATACCAAGCTGCGTGTGACCATCAATGAGGGAAAGAACAGAGAGCTACGCCGTTTCTTCGGACACTTTGGAGCCAAGGTGCTTGACCTCAAGCGGGTCGCCTTTGGTGGAATAGAGCTGAACAATCTGCCTACCAACAAAACACGCTTTTTTACCAAGCGTGAATATGACGATCTGCACGCCTTCCTCAAGGAGCGCAAGAAAGAGCAGAAAAAAGCGGCAAGAGCCGACCGAGCCTCCAAAGAGTCCTAATGTCCGCCCTTGCCCTCACCTACCGCCCCAAAACCCTCGATGAGATCGTCGGGCAGGAGACGCTGCTGGGCAAAGAGGGGGTACTGCGCAAACTCATCGAGAGCGGCAAGCTCGAGCATACCTTTCTCTACGGTCCTCCCGGCTGCGGCAA
>CAYPWA010000032.1:0-8953 GCA_964414325.1 uncultured Sulfurovum sp.
GTCTGCATAAACTCCGCGCCCTGAAAGCCGTTGACGATGCGGTGATCCAGCGTGAGTGTGACAGCTACAAAGCCCTGTGCATCGGGGCTGCCAATAGCGGCGATGCCTGCATCATCGGCGTTGATCATCGCATCGAAGCGTGCGATGCCTGTCATCCCCAGATTGCTCAGACCGAAGGTCGAGCCTTTGAGCATCTGTGCGGAGAGTTTGCCGCTTTTGACCGCTGTTTTGGTCTCCGTAAGTACAGCGGCAAGCTCACTCAGACTCATCCTCTCGATCGCTTTGATCACCGGCATATAGAGTGCTGTGCCATCTGCCATCGCCAGTGAGATCGAAGCGTTTGGTGATACCTGAAGCCCCTGTGTACCCAGCGTCGTGCGCATCGCCTCATGGCGCATCATCGCTTCACCAAAGAGCTTGAGCAGCAGGACGGTCACGGTGATCTCTTTGGTTTCATATTTTCTAATATGTTCCAAAGAGATCGTATCGTAGATATGATAGACCGGTTTGCGTGCGGAGGCTTCAACCGTCTGGATGACCGCCTTTTGGTTGGGCGTAAGCGGCAGGGGACGGGCGATGCCATGTGCGGCGATGTACTCCTCGATCTCCGCGCTGTTGTGCTTGTGATCCATCCCGAAGAGATCGGCGGAGAGATCGTAGCTTTTGAGAAGCTGCCACGCTTTGGGCGTAAAGTAGCGTGAGCGTACCACCTCTTCGATATCGTGCTCATGCGCAGGTGTCGGAAGTCTGCCGCTCTGCTGCAAGGCTTCGATATCAATGCCTTTGGCAGCGGCAAGGGCACGGGCTTTGGGTGAAGCCACACCCGATTGATCACCATGAGGGTAATCTACGGGAGTAGGCATCCGGGATTCTCTCGTTTCCGATCGCTCCTCATGCTGCGCCGGGGGCTGTGTCTCTTCTGACTTGGAGATGATACTTTCAGCCGGCTGCTGCTCTTGAGGTGTAACCTCCTGCTCGCTTGGCTGTGTTTGCTGTGACGTGCGCTCTGCCTGTACTTCCGTACTTGCAGCTGCACTCTCCTCGCTCTGCGATCCTTCTGTGTCGATGAGTGCGATCACACTTCCTACGGGTGCATCCTCTCCCTCTTTGAGCTTGAGGGCTTTGACGGTACCGTCCTTGAAGCTCTGGATCTCCATGATCGCCTTGTCGCTCTCGACCTCGGCGATGACATCTCCCGTTTTGACATGGTCACCCTCGGCGACCTTCCAGCTGATCAGTCTCCCCTCCTCCATCGAGTCGGAGAGCTGCGGCATCACGATCTCATACGCCATGACGCTCTCCCCATGCGATGATCTCATCGGCAATGCTCTGGGGTGTCGGGATGGAAGCAAGCTCCATCGTGCGGTTGTACGGGATGGGGATGTCCTCTCCGGCGATGCGAAGCGGCGGCGCGTCGAGTGCATAGAAGATCTTCTCCGCCGCCCAGCTGACGATCTGCGCACCGTAGCCGCCGGTGCGGTGATCCTCCTCGACCATCACCAGCCGTCCGGTCTTTTGGAGGGAGGCTTCGAGTGTGGCGTAGTCTACCGGATTGAGTGAGCACAGGTCGATCACTTCACAGGTCGTGCCCAGTTTGGCTTCGATCTGCGGCACGGCAGCCATCACATCATCGACCATCTTGAGGTAGCTGACGATGGTGATCCCCTCTCCGGCTTTGACGATGCGTGCCTTGAGCGGATCGAATGACGCGTCGGGCGTGATCTCCCCTTTTTTGTTGTAGAGCAGCTCGTGTTCGATGAAAATGACCGGATCGTCACGCAAGATGGCGTACTTGAGTGCATGGTAGGCGTAGTTGACATCGCTTGCCGCCAGTACGACCAGCCCCGGAACGGCAGAGAGCATCTGCTCGTAGCTCTCGGAGTGCTGAGCGGCAAGCTGCTTGCTCACCCCCTGAGGGAAGCGTACCACCATCGGCAGTTTGAGTTTGCCCGCACTCATGTAGTGCAGCTTCGCCATATGGTTGATGATCTGATCAAACGCCAGCAGTGCGAAGTTGGCGGTCATGATCTCCGCGACGGGGCGCAGTCCGCCTATCGCCATCCCTACGGCATTGCCCACGATGGAGAGCTCGGCGATGGGCGTGTCGATGAGCCGCTCCTCTCCGTACTTGGCGACCAGCCCCTCGGTCACACGGTAGCTGCCGCCATATAAACCCACATCTTCACCCAGAACGACAACATTGGCATCCTGTGCCATCGTCTCGTCCAGTGCCCTGTTGAGTGCTTCACGATAGAGCATGACTGTCTCCTTCCACAAAAAGATTCTCCAGACGCTCCTCTACGGAGGGCTCCGGGCTTGAAGCGGCAAAAGCGACCGCCTCGTCCACCAGCTTCTGCGCCTTGGCATCCATCGCTTCGATCTGAGCATCACTCATCTCGAAATGTGTTTTGAGGTATGCCGCCATCCGCTCCAGCGGATCCTGCTCTTTGCAGTGCTGCATCTCCTGAGCGCTTCGGTAGCTGTTGGCATCGCTGACGGAATGCCCTTCATAGCGGCAGGTCATCGCCTCTACAAAGATCGGGCCGTGACCCTCCTCGATGTAGCGCTGTGCCTTCTGTACCGCTTCGTAGACCGCTACGGCATCCATCCCGTCCACCTCCAACGTCGGCATATAGGGCTCGGCTTTCTTCGCCTGCTTCTCAAAGGGTGAGACACGGGTGATCTTCGTACCGATGGCATAGCGGTTGTTCTCGCACAAAAAGAGCAGCGGGAGTTTCTGCGCAGAAGCGATGTTGAGCGACTCGAAAAATGCGCCGCCGTTTGTCGCTCCGTCACCGAAGACCACCATCACCCCCGTCTGTGACCCCTGATACTTCCGTGCATAGGCACACCCTACGGCATTGGGAAGGTGTCCACCGACAATGGCATCGCCGCCGTAGAAGAAGTGCGTAGGATCGAACAGGTGCATCGACCCGCCCTTCCCGCGGCTCACCCCCGTCACCTTCCCGAAGAGCTCCGCCATCACCGCAGAGGGGGAGATCCCGCGTGCGATCGCCATGACGTGCTCACGGTAAGTCGAAAAGACATCCCCCTTCTCAAAGGCTTTCATCGACGCAACACTCAGCGCCTCCTGCCCGATATCCAGATGGAGAAATCCGGAGATCTCTCCTTGCATATAGTGCTCCTTGGCAGCATACTCAAAACGCCGCCCCAGTGTCATCAGAGAGTAGATCTCTTCGGCAAGCAGTTTGTCCATCATGTTTCCTCCTTGGTTCATGGGAAGATCAACCCTTTCTCGTAGCAGACATCATCGTAGAGACAGACCGTATCGTGGTCATAGTATAGAACATCCTTGTTTTTACCGGGATAGTCCATCTGCGCGAGAAAATGTTTGATCGTATTGATGCGTGCGGTTTTTTTGTCATCCGTGTGCACGATATACCATGGTGCGAAGACAAACGATGTTTTGTTGAACATTGCATCCCTCGCCTGAGAGTAGGCATCCCATTTCATCTGTGCCTTCTGGTCGATTGGGCTGAGTTTCCACTGCTTGAGCGGATCTTTTCTGCGTGCATCGAGACGTCTCTTCTGCTCCTCTTTGGAGATATCGAGATAATACTTGATAAAAAGCATCCCCGAATTGACCAACAGGTGCTCGAAGTTCCCTACCTCGTTCATAAAATCCTTGTACTCCTTCTTGGTACAAAAGCCCATGACTTTCTCTACCCCTGCCCGGTTGTACCAGCTGCGGTTGAAAAAGACGATCTCCCCGCCTACGGGCAGATGTGGAACATAGCGTTGGAAATACCATGACTTCTTCTCCACGTCACTGGGCTTCCCCAGTGCGACGACACGGGCTTCCCTCGGACTCAAGTGCTCGACAAAACGCTTGATCATACCGTCTTTGCCTGCACTGTCCCGCCCTTCAAAGACCACGCAGACCTTCAAGTCTTTGGCGATCACCTCTTTTTGGAACTTGACCAGTTCTACCTGTAGATCATACAGTGTTTTTTTATACTCTTTTTTTGTCATCATCTTATCCTTGAAGTTTGGTTCCGCGTATCACTGTTTGCCAGTCACGAAAACGACGCTGCCATCTCTCTCTAAGCCTCGGATAACGTCCCTGAAGCCGATTCAGCTCCGCCTCAAGACGGCGGTGAAGATGGTGTTCACGCGCTTTGAGCTTCTGGAGAAAGGCTATACGGCGTTCTACGAAATAGAAGTAGAACAGCACACTCACTGCCGCGGCATAGAGACACCATACCGAAGTGAAACCCTTCGGAATAAAGAGGTAGACAAGTGTCAGTCCTATGAGGTTGAGTATCCCGAAGAGCTGAATGGCGATACTGCGGCTCAGCAGCAGTGAGCCCACGGTGGTCAACACATAGGTGACACCGACCCAAAGCTTGTTGGTCCAGACATTCTCATACACCAGTATGTGATCCTCAATATAGACAGCAGTAGGATGGATCGCCAGTCCGTAGAGTGTATAGCCCATCAACACAGCGCCGATCACCATCAAGATACCGATCAGCTTTCTGCGCCATCCCTCAGGTTCGATCAGCCAGACCGCCAGAGGTACGAGAAACTGCAAGATCCCCTGTGCATAGAAAACAAAGAGCCCTTCGGCAAGCTGCAGCGGGCGCGCACCGATCATCCCGCCCATCCCAAGCCAGACAAAGCCCTGTGTGAACTGATGCAGCGCAAAAAAGAGAGGCAACGAAGCAAGCACCACCTCTCTGGGGGTACTGACCTTGTAGAAGGTCATCACCGCAACAACGAACAGACCGCCTGAGAGTGTGAAGTTGAAGATCGCAGGGACAAGTATTTCCATAGCTGAATCCATCGTATAGCCTTTGTATCTGTTTGGGTCTATTTTACTCTAAATAGACTTTTCTCGCAACCTGCAACGTTTCATCGAAGGTATAGCATATCGGGACACCCGTAGGAATCTCCGTTTTGACGATCTCCTCAGGTGTCAACCGATCCAGCTCCATCAGCAAAGCACGCAGTGAATTTCCGTGTGCACTCAACAATACCGTCCTGCCTCGTTTCAGTTCCGGGATGATATGCGACTTCCAGTAGGGAATCACCCGATGATGGGTATCTTTGAGTGACTCACTTCTCGGAAGCAGAGAAGGATCGAGTGCATGATACTTTCGCTCTTGGCGCAAGCGCTCATAGGCTTCATCATCCAGTGGCGGCGGAGGGGTGTCATAGCCTCTGCGTACGGCAAGAAAGTGTGCCTCACCTACCTCTGCTTTGACCATCTCTTTTTTCTGTCCCTGCCATGCACCATAGTGACGTTCGTTAAGTCGCCAGCTTCTATGCAGATCGATATGCTCCCACTCCATTGCCGCAAGAGCGATCTGTGCAGTATGGATGGAGCGTTTCAGCCATGATGTAAAACAGATATCCGGATAGAGTCCATGCGCAAGAAGGCGCTTTCCGGCATCCTCTGCCTCCTCTCTGCCCTTTGGGCTCAGCTCCACATCCGTCCATCCGGTAAAGACCCCTTGTTGGTTGTAGAGACTCTCACCGTGTCGCAGCAGGATCAGTCTGGATTGGGGCATGGTCAGCGCCTCATCATCTTTGCCATAAAGATACGCCGTGCCAATACACCGAAAGCCTCTGTGAGGGTCGGATGCGGGTGGATCGCCTGCATCACATCCATCACCGTCATCTCTTTGGCGACGATAAGAGAGGCTTCTCCACTCAGGGAGGAGGCATCCTCACTGACGATCTGGATACCCCGTATGATGCCGCTTTGCTTTTCGATGACGAACTTGAGTACACCGTTAGTCTCTTTATCCAGCTGTGCACGTGCATCGATCGCATAGTCATACTCGGCGACCTCTACCTCCATCCCGCGTGCGTTTGCTTCCGCTTCGCTCAGTCCCGCCGATGCGATCTGCGGATCACTGAAGAGCACCCAGCTGAGTTTGTCAGGATCTGTTTTGTGCTTCATCGGCGCAAAGATATTGTGCACGGCGATCCCCGCCTCATAGCTTGCCCAGTGTGCGAACTTGGGTCCGGTATTGCAGTCACCGACTGCATAGATGTGCGGAAGAGAGGTCTGAAGCGTCTCATCCACTTCAATCCCGTGAGCACCGTAGGTTACACCAATGTTATCGAGCCCCAATCCGTCTACATTGGGAGTCCGTCCCGTGGCGACAAGCAGATGAGGTGTCTGTAGGGTATGTACTTCACCCTCCTGTTCATAGACAACGCTAAAGCCTCCATGATCCCCTTCGACACGATCGAATGTCACATTGAGCATCACCTCGATCCCCTCGTCGATCATCTGCTGCTGAAGCCTCAGCGCACATGCCTCGTCGATATGCTTGAGGATACGCTCCCCACGCTCCATCAGACGGCAGCGTGTACCCAGCTTGTTGAACATCTGCACTAGCTCGCAGCTGATCGCACCCGCACCGATAAAGGTGATCTCTTCGGGAATACAGCTCTGCTTGAATACATCGGCATTGGTCCAAGCTCTGGAGATACCCTCTCCTTTCAATGGAGGAAGCTGCGCACGGGCACCTGTCGCGATGATCGCATGGTCAAATGCGATACGTTCGCCATCCACCTCGATGGTATGCGGGTCGACAAAGGTTGCGGTGCCTTCCATAAAGGTCAATGTAGGCAGTGACTCCATCTGCTTCATCGCACCCATGGCACGACGTGAGAGTATCTCTTTTTTGTCCTCTAGTACCGCTTCCCAGTGTATCTGTTCTTTACCTTCCACATCGATATGGAAACGCTTCATCTCTTTGAGCATCGCAAAGCGTGCCGCAGCGTTCTCCAGTACCTTGGAGGGGATGCACCCCTCAAAGAGGCACTCCCCTCCGGGTTCTCCGCGTGCATCTACCAGCAAGACTCTCTTGCCAAACTGCGCCGCTGCCATAGCCGCAGGCGTACCTCCCGGTCCTGCACCGATCACTACCAGATCATATCGTTCCATCATGCATCCTTCATCTTCATACTGATATAGTCAGCCAGCTCCAGCAGTCTCTGTGAGTAGCCGTACTCATTGTCATACCACGCCAGTACCTTCACCATTCTCTCACCGACCACTGCTGTAGAGAGCCCGTCGATGATACAGGAGTGCCTGTTTCCAAGAATATCCGACGAGACCACTTCATCCATCGTGATATCGAGGATACCCGCCATCTCACCTTTGGATACCTCTTCGAAAGCACGGTTGATCGTCTCTGCGGTCACATCCGTTCCCAGCATGGCGACGACCTCGGTGATCGCTCCGTCTGGAACAGGGACACGCAGTGCCATCGCTTCCATCTTGCCTTTGAGTGAGGGGATCACCTCCGTCGTGGCGATCGCCGCACCGGTTGTGGTGGGGATGATGTTGACCGCTGCGGCTCTGCCTCTTCGCCGTTTTTTAGCACGCTTGTCCACCGTGGTCTGTGTGGAGGTGTAGGCGTGAGTTGTGGTGATCATCGCCTGCTCCACACCGAAACGCTCCTCCAGTACCTTCATCACCGGTGCCAGTGAGTTTGTCGTACAGGAGGCGTTGGAGAGGATATGATGCGACTCCGGATCGTATGACTGGTGATTGACACCCAGAACGATCGTTTTGTCCACATTCTTACCCGGTGCGGAGATGATCACTTTCTTTGCACCTGCCTCCAGATGCTGTGCCGCCAGTGTCCCGTCGGTAAAGTGTCCCGTACACTCCAGCACGATATCGATCTCCATCTCTTTCCACGGAAGTTCACGCGGGTCATGGCTGCTGACGATCGCGATCTCATGCCCGTCGATGATCAGCTTCTTCTCGGCTGTTTCGATCGAAAAATCCGCTCTGCCGTGCACAGAGTCGTACTGCAGCAGATAGGCGGCATCCTCCACACTGGAGGTGTTGGCTGCGACGATCTCGCAGTATTCGGGAAGTGTATGGATATAGTGTCTGAGTACCTGATTGCCGATGCGACCAAGTCCGTTGATCGCGACACGTGTTTTTTTCATGGTTGGACTCCTCTAATTCAAATAGTTCAGTGCTTCATCGACCGAAGCATTTCTAACTGTAATCGCATAGATGGCATTTGCCATCTTGACCGCCTCATCCAGAGGGCGCTGGTGGATATTTCTGCCCGTACCGTTCCCCCGGCTGCCGCCTTCATGGATCTGGCGGTAGAGTGTCTCGAGGAAGCGTACCTCATCTGTCCGCTCTCCTCCTTCACACAGCACACCGGTTCGTCCTGCCGCCGTAGTGACCTCCTGCAAGCCCGCAATATCAAGACTCTCACCCCGGTAAGGCACTTTGAGCTTGACAAAATCCGCACCCAGTGCACTGCCCACACCTGCCGCTCCGGCGATGAGATGTCCATCGTGCTCATCATCGACAAAGTTTCCTTTGGGGTAGATCCAGAGTACGGCGATCAGTCCGTTGCGATGCGCCTCATGGACGATATGTGCCGCTTCTCTCAGCATGGCATGCTCATGTTCACTGCCCAAATAGAGTGTATACCCCACTCCCAGTATATTCAGACCGCTGCTCTCTTTGAAGCGTACGATATCTTCCACTTCCAGCCACTGTTGGGAGTAGGGATCTTTTTGGGTATAGGGGATGAGATTGGTTTTGGCGTTGAGTTTGACAAGGTAGGGAATGGCGGGGTAGTCTCTGCCGTAACGACTGATCAGACCAAACTGCGTAGCAAAGACACCGATATTCGCCTGTGCGGCAATCCGAAAGAGATGTTCAGGGTCGTTATCTTCAAGAGGAATACCCTCTCCGAAGAAATCGTTGTTGAGATGCTCTACCTTCTGATCACCGGCAAAGAGCATCAACCGCCCCGAACCGCCAGTGGCGGTCTCAAAATGCTTTAAAAAGCGTGCTTCCTGTTCCGCAGGGACATCTGCTGGAAGATAAGGGTTCATCTCGACTCCTTTGTAACATATTTTTTAAAGTATACTCTTTTTTCCCATTTACGGTATGTTAGCCAGGAGACAAAAACGGTATTTCTATCCGTAAATC
>CAYPWA010000033.1:0-8807 GCA_964414325.1 uncultured Sulfurovum sp.
GCGATTCCACTTAAAATGGACGGGAATTATAGACAAAAAGATTTTAAAAGTCAAGTGTTTTTGAGAAAAAAATCGAAAAATCGCTATTTTTATCTACTTCATACTACAATGCGGGCATTACACCCCAAGGAGAGGGACCATGAAGATACTTTTGGCACCCAGCGAAACCAAGATAAGCGGCGGCACAGAACCCTTCCGTCTCAATACACTGCTCTTTGACGAACTCCTGCCCCACAGAACGAAACTGCTGCATACCTATATGAATATCCTTCAGCGGGGAGATATGGAGGAGCTGCGTTCGATGTTTGGTCTCAAAAAAGAGTCGGACATCAAAGCCCACATCAAAGATATCATTCACGAACCGGCAATGAAAGCGATCGAGCGTTATACCGGAGTGGCATTCGATCACTTGTCATACCGGACACTCCCCACTGATGCCCGGCACTATATTGACGATCATGTAATCCTCTGCTCCAACCTTTTCGGTTTTTTGCGTGCGGATGATCTCATCCCCGAGTATCGTCTCAAGCAGGGAGCTACAGTAGGAGAGATCAGGGTTGAGAAATTCTACCATGAGTATGGTGCCCCACTGATGGAGTCCTACCTTGCCGATGAGGAGATCCTCGACCTGCGTGCGGGCTTCTACGACAAGTTCTACAAACCTGCCAAGCCTTACACCACGCTCAAGTTCATCAAGGATGGCAAGGTGGTCAGCCACTGGGCAAAAGCCTACAGAGGCATCGTTCTGCGCGAGATCGCCAACGCGGGGGTTGAAAGCATCGATGACTTTATGAAGCTCACCATAGAAAATCTTGCTATTGAAGAGATACAGACCAAAAAGAACCGAACAGAGATTATTTACACAATTCTTTCGTAACGTGTTTTTTCTTCCTGCATTGTTGACCGTGTCTGGTGTCCGTAAATAATTATGGCAACAAACACCCCTCCCTGCACGATACCCAAAATCACCTCTGAACTCACGGCGATCATCGCATATAGGGTTTGAGGAATCCAGTCTCCGGATCCAAGCGTGGTAAATGTCACGGTAGAAATATAAAATGAAGTAATAAAGCTGTGATCATGCACAACCCTGAGATTCTCCGGAGTGAACTGAGAATTGAGATGAAAGAGAGAAAAAGGATCAAAAAGATAAAAAACAATCGCATAATAAACAATCGTGATCACTGTAATTTCCAAATAAAGCAGAACAATGTGTATCAACGTCAGGTGCGTGGGGTGTTGTGTATGGGTAAACACATATAGCGCCGTATCGAGCAATGCGAAACGGGCAAGCACGATATAGAGAATATCGCTCATGATGATAGCCCCTTTATACGTTTCAAAAAACCCAGGGTACATCAAATGAAGTCCCCACTCCGCCAATATCGGGATGAGAATGAACGGCAATACGGCAAAGGCTACATTGACATTGTGGATATAGCGTTTTCGAGGTTTTAAAAACGGTGTCGGTTCAACCACGATGCTTCTCCTTTGCCGCCAAAAATCTTTCAAACGCTTCTGTGATCTCTTCTGCACAGACAAGCCCTTCCAGAAAAAGTGTCCCCTCAAGCATCAGTGTGGGATCTGTGGAGATTCCCTCTTGAAGAGCTTTAAGCGTATCATATTCGTAGGAGAACGAAAGGCGCAGGGGAAGATGCTTGATAGCGCAGCTGAGCCTTTTGGAGAGTTTGGCTGTCAGTACTCTATCTCCGTAAAGTACGGCATGATAGAGAGGATAGCGCTTTTCATCGGCATTGAGCACCTCTCCCTCTGCCATCACGTGACAGGCTTCTCCTGCATGCAACGTTTTCATTCGTCTTTTCCCTTCATGTGCGAATTGCCCCTTATCCTTCTATTGCTTCTTCTGCTTTTTCCAGCGGATTCGTCCGTTTGTTCTTGGCATCAAAGATGTAGGCATACATCGGTACATAGACCAGTGTCAACAGTGTACCTACCAGTAATCCTCCGATCGCGACATCTGCCAACGGGCTGAGACGCTCCAGACCTACCGCCTGCTCCAGTGCGATGGGTATCATCCCCGCAATCGTACCAAATGCCGTCATCATCACCGGACGGAAACGTACCCGTACCGATTCGATGGCGCTTTCAAACGGTGTTTCGCCATTCTCTCTATACCCCTGATAAAAGTCGATCAGCAAAACAGCATTTTTGATAATGATTCCAAAGAGCAGCAGTATCCCCAGCAAGCTGGGCATACAGCTCGGTTTGTCAAACAGCAGCATCCCCCATGCCGCACCGATAAGCGAAAGGGGAAGCACAATGATCATGATGAATGCCAGTCTGACCGAACGATAGATTGCGATCAGTGTCATGATCAAGATAATGACCCCCAGACCGATGGCTTTGAGCATACGTCTGAAACTGTCGTTGATCTGTGCAATATCACCGGTCTGGGTCATCATCACATCATCCAGTTTGGCATGCCCAAGTGCCTGTTCGGCATCCTCCGTGATATGTGTCACCGGTCGTTTAGCTCTGTATCCGTTGACATCGACACTGTAAAGCATTTTGTCTCTTTCGATCTTTGCAAAGGTCAAGTGACGCTTGATCTTGGCGATTGCCTCCAAAGGTATCTCACCGCTTTGTGTCTGGATGGGTAGCAGTCTCAATGTCTCTATGTTTTGGGAGAACTTCCCTTTGAGATAGAGCCTGACATACTGCGTATTCATCGATGCCAGGTTGGCATTGAGTCCAACGATCTGCCCTTTGATAGGAATCTGCATGGCTATTTGATAGGGGGTGATACCGTAACTCAATGCTTTATTTTCATCGATCTTGAGTTCTATCTCTGTAAAATCCTTATCCCAGCTTGTGGAGACCGATGTCAATCCTTTGACCTCCTCTATGGCTTTGGCAACCTTGTGAGACGCATCGGACAGCCCTTCGACCACCGGAGACTGAAGCCGGACATCTAGTGTCGCTTTGATGGAAGAGAGTGCCGTGGCACCAAAGTCAAAGACATCATTGCGCTTGAGACCTTCAAGATGGGAAAGCTTGTCACGGATCACATCTTCAAGCTGCCATATTGTCTGTTTTCTTGCAAACCGGTTCACGGCATTGATCGTGATTGTTGCTTCGGCAGGAAGATTCCCGCTTCCAAGGCTGAGTACTCCTGCTTCCGTTCCAAAGGCAACGGAACTCATCTTGACCCACGGCTGCTGCTGAAGCCACTGCAAAAAGGGTTTGATCTTCTTTTCCGCACTATCGACGGTTTCATTAGAACTAAAGGCGATCTGGGCTTTGATAATACCCGTATCCATGGGTGGCATCGCATCTTTTCCGATGGTCGGCATAATATTCTTCATGCTCAATACCAGCAGCATCACAACACCGGCCGTAAGCATCATACGCCGCAATGCCCAAAATTTTCCGTTTGAAAACCGAATGATCCCCACATACGGAGCAACTAGCCTACCAATGGTGTTTTGATAGAGTGTTTCAAACATCAACTCTATTTTTGTTTTCCCCGTGCCGTTCTTATAGAGCCAGGAGGAAAGCAACGGAATAAAGGTAATGGAGAGAAAGTAGCTTACCAGCAACGCAATGATAAGCGTCTCGATAAGCGGACGGAAGATCTTTTGTGGAAACCCGCCTACGAACATTAGAGGGAAAAGAATAGCGATGGTTGCAATGGTTCCTGCGAATACCGGACTGAGTACCTCTTTGGTACCTCTTTTGATGGCAGTTTGCAAATCTTCTTTGGTCTCATTGAGGTGGCGTTCAATATTTTCCAGTACCACTACTGCATCATCCGTCAACATACCCAGCGCAAGAATAATCGCGGTATAAATCACGATATTGAGCTCTCCGCCTGTCAGCCAGATAATCGCCATGGTCGAGAAAAAAACCATAGGGATAGAGATCCCCGCTGCAATGATCGCACGGAAATTTCCAAGAAAAACCATAATGACCAAAAGCGTATAAATGATCGCATCGCGCAGGGCTTCAAGCATATTGTCATTCGCCTGTTCGATCAAATCTCTCTGGGTATCGGCAATTTCAAACTTGATGTTTGGATAGGTTCTCTCAAGCAGTTTCATCTCTTTTCGCGCCGCATTGGAGACATCCAGAACAGATCCACCCGGCGCACGCTGCACCGCCAAAGCAATGGCATCTTTCCCGTTGCCAAGATAGCCGCTGTTTCTTTTTTTGTATGACCATGTCACTTCGGCGATATCTCCCAGTTTGACATTGGGAAGTATCGGAAGTTGTTTGAATTTCTGAATATTGTCTTTTTCTCCATAGAAAGTAACAGTATAGAAATCGTTCTCCCCCTTTACAAAGCCTATGGGAATATCACGGTTCAGTGTTTGCAACGCCTTGGCGATCGTCTCAAAGTTCACACCATATTTTTTCGCCTTGAAAGGATCGACCTCTATATTGATCGCACTGTTATATCCCCCAAAAACTTCCACATTTCCTATCTCTGGATTGCTCAACAGGTGCGGCTTGATAAAAGAATCGGCTACTTTTCTGATATCTGCAAGTGTCATGCTACTGTTTTTGGGGCTCAACGAGATCACATCGACAGGCAGGGTGAAATCCCCGGCGGTATAAATCGCGGGACGGACACTGGACGGCAATTTTGCTTTGGCAATGGAGAGTGCATTGGCAACATCCACCGCGGCGGCATTGAGTCCTTTTTTATATCCGAAATCCGCCTTGACGATGGAAAAGTTGGCGACATTAACCGAACTGACATCTGTCACCAGCCCCAAACGGGAAATCTCCTCTTCAATCGGTTTAGAAACGGTACTTGCCGCCACCTGTGCCGTAGCTCCCGGTACTTTGGTAATAACAATAACCTGTGGTGGGTTTGAATCGGGAAAAAGATTTTTAGGCAGGGTGACCAAGGCGATGATACCCATGACAAAAAACCTGCGATCAAAGAATAGAGCAAATAGGGACGTTTGTAGAAAAATTCAAACATCTGCTACTCCTCTGTTTTCAGTGGATATCCGCTGACAAGCTTGAAAAGGATGTCCGGTTTGGCAATGACGATTTTTACGCCTTTTGGCACCCCTGAGACAACCACACCCTCTTCACCACTCTGTACAATATGCACTTCTTTCACCACAGCCTGCTTACCCTGTACAACAAGTATATAGCTTTTCCCGTTGCGGTTGAGCAGCGCATCAAAGGGGAGTTTCACCCCCATATCGTCAAAGATAACGACACTGACTTCCACCCGTTCTCCTGCAGTAAGCCCTTGCATACCAGGTACAGATGCTTTGTACTCTTTGAGCCCATGGAAGGTAGCATTCAGGGCATGTAGCGGATAGGTTTTGCTCTCAAATATCACCGATACAGGCGCAATATCCTGCGGGGTTCTGACCAGGAGGCTGAAGCCCTGCTGCGCGCTGATCTGAAGCAAAGGTTTTCCGGGCATAGACACATCCCCCTCAGCTGCATAGGCTTTTGCGACCACTCCATCTACAGGAGCCGTAATTGTTGCATAACTGAGCTGATTTTCCAACGATGCAAGCTTCGCTCTAAGTGCTGCGATCTGCGATTCTTCTTTCTGAAGCTGTTCAATGGATGCCCCCTTGACCCGGTAAAGTGCCCGGGTACGCTTATGACTTTTAAGCAATGTATTCAACGATACCTTTGCCGCATCGATATTGGCATGCAAATCCGTGGTATCGAGTCTGGCAACAACCTCACCTTTTTTGACCGACTTGCCACTCGATACGATCATCTCGATACGCGAGGCAAGACGTGAAGAGAGTGTCACATCCTTTTCATTCACAATCTCAGCAAGGTACGGCAGTGTCAAGATGGTTCGTGAAGATACCGGTACCATGGTTTTTGCAATGATCGGATAGATCTTTGCTACAGGGGTGGAAGCCTCTTTGGCTCTTTTGTTCTTGATCGCTTTGACACCCAAAAGTGCCAACAGGGCGATCACGATGAGAAGTATGATGATTTTTACTACTTTTTTCATTTGACGATTCCTTTCAGGTTGTTTCCGTATATGACGGCAAGCTGCGCGATGTCCTGCCACTCTTTTGCGCGAAAACTGTAGAGCTTAGCCTTGGCGTTGGCCAGCGCATCTTCATAACGCAGGTACTCTTCTTCTGTGATATTTTCATTGCGCAGTGACACTTTGGCGATGTGAAGCAGTTTTTGCTGATCTGCAACACTTTTCTTTGCCAATGCTATAGATTTCTTCAACAGTGCTATCTCATGTGTCAGCTGTCGAATCTGTACATTGAGCGCATGCTGTGTCTGTACATACTGAGTCTTCTCTTTCATATAGGAGATCTTGGCTTCTTGCAAAGCAGTCCCCTTGCTTCTGTCAAAAATTGGCATGGTCAGATAAAGTCCTGCCGTTCCGAAGTTTTCATGAAGGCGGTTTCCATTGTTATAGGCATCTGCCTGTGAATAGGTATAGCTGCCTTTTGCCACGATACTGGGAATATACGCTTCACCGGCTGCCTCTACCCCCTTTTGGCTTGCTTCCATCCGTTTTTGCAAAGGTTTCAGGGCGAAGATACCTTCTCTTTTTATTTGAGTCTTCATTTGCATTGCTATAGTGTGCTCTACATGAATACCCGTCAGTGCCTCTATCTTGGAAGTCAGCAGATTGATATTCTGCTCTATCGTATTCATGGTAATATCAAGCTCGTTGATATGACTGCTCAGTATAAACAGCGCACTCTGTGGAACACGCCCCTCTTTCACCTTCAGCCGGGTTGTCATTTCTGTTTGTTCAATAGAGTGTCTTTTCGTTTTCAATGCCGTTTTGAGTGCTTCAAGATAGCGGAGTTGTGCCACTGTACCTACCACCACAGCCTGACGCTGAATCAGATTCAGTTTACGTTTTTGCTTTGCCGCAAGATGCAGCAGGCGTGCTTTATCTTTAAGTGTATAGATAGACTTGACAAAAAGAGACCAGGTAACGTTCACACCCTCACGCATAATCTGCTTGCTGAAAGGCTGACCGATGCGTTGATCCTTGACCATGTTGATAAGTTCATTGGGAGCAACAGGGAGCATCCCGTTGGGAGAATTGTATATCTCATACCCGACATATAGATCAATCTTTGGCATCAGTTTGTCCCCCTGTACCTGTTCGCCCAGTGAACTTTTATCCACAGCCAGAAGGTCAAGCCTGCTTTCCGGACGTTTCTCCAGTGCATTCAAAAGTGTTGTAATCGTTGTAGATTCTGCATACAAAGAACAAAAGAGGGTTACCAAAAATATTTTTTTCAACATGCTAATGCCTTTATGATTTTATCGGAGAGACTCGTGATGACATCGGTCATATCCGGATCGATCCAATCCGGTCTGCCAAGATGGTGATAGACACGTTCTCTCAAAGGTCTGGTAGTGATATATGCTGTCAATGTCGTCACAATCATCATCTGGATCATAAAGGGGTTTTCACATACAAAAAACCCCTCCACTTTACCCTTTTCCAAAATAGACGAAAGTCGGTTAAGTGTCTGAGAGAGGGAAGAGATGCAGCTGTCGGGCAAACCTTTTCCTCCGTTGGCTATCTCTCTGGAGAGCGTTGCACTGAATGTCGGCACTTCAATAAGATAACTTCCAAACGCCTCGATATATCCCTGCAATGCCTGACGAGGATCATCCGCATCAGTTCCTTGGTTAATCCGGGCATTGAGCCGATCAAAATGTCTCAGAAGCACTATCTCATAGAGTGCTGCCTTATCTTGAAAATGATAATAGATTGCCGGTTTTGTAATACCGCATGCTTTGGCAATATTATCCAAACTGGTTGCCTCATATCCATAGTTTGAAAAATGTTCTGTAGCCGCCTTGATAATATGCTCTTTTTTGTTGATCGGTTTTTGAGCCATTTACAATCCTTACTTAACAGTAAGTAATTATATCTGTTTGACACAAAATCTTTTCTTTGGATCCTTGATTTTCTATGAAAAATGGTACACTTCTATTATCAAAACAGGTATCCACAAAAGGAAGAAATAATGAAACTGCCAAGCGAAGAGGCGCTTTACAGGATCATGCTGTTCCTGCTTTTTGGCTCTGTCATACTTGGTATACTGTTCGATACACCGCGATAAAGGCAGACAAGATGAAAAAAAATCTATTTGAGATGGGCGCTGATCTGGGTGAAGGCTGGTCTTCGGACAACAAGCAGACAACCAAGAACGATTCTGAGAGCCGAACCAAGACACCCCAAGAGCATCGGCTCTATCTTGCCAAAGAGAAACGCAGAGGCAAGAGCATCACGATCGTCAAACCTTTTATGTTGGCAAAAAAAGATCTTCAGGTACTGCTGAAAAAGTTGAAAAAGAAGCTAGGTACAGGCGGTACGGTTAGAGAAGATGCGTTGGAGTTTCAGGGAGACATACCAGAACAGCTCCAAGCTGCTCTGGAAGAGATGCAGTACCGATTCAGGATCTAAACGGAGGCTTTTTTGTCCGGACGTTCTTCATCCGGGAGTCGGCTGAGATCCGCCTCATCGTAAAACTCTACTTTGGGGATGAGTATCGCCACCAGTGTCACTACAACACCGAAGATCAAGACCACCAGATGCTCATGTCCGGGAAAGAGCTGCGGCAGTGTCATCTTGCCGGCACTCTCACCCATCAGCGGCTTGAAGATATCATCATAATAGAGTGTAAAAACCAGACCGCCCAAGAGACCACCGATCGCACCAACAAGGACATCGATACGCCCCTCGGCGATAGATACAGGTCCGGTACCCGGACACTTTCCGAAGATCGCCATGGAGATACCAAACAGTGTCCCCCCGATGATCAGTCCACCCCACATAATGGGCTTGACATGGTAATGCG
>CAYPWA010000034.1:0-8776 GCA_964414325.1 uncultured Sulfurovum sp.
GATGATGAGGGGCAGCGTAAAGATCTCAATAAGGATCATAGAAGCGAGAATAGGGACATCTAACCCCCTATTTACCAACATTTGGATAGAATATCCACAATTTTATCCACAGGAATGCCTATCATGACACAACCCTTACTGATCGAGATCGGGGTAGAAGAACTGCCCGCTATACCGCTGCTCAAGATTGTCAAGCAGATCGAGACCGGTTGGCAGAAGCTCCTTGATGAGTATAAACTCTCCAGTGACTTCAGATTTGTCTATACGCCCAGACGACTGGTACTGCAGCACAGTGCGATGCCTCTGAAGCAGGAGGACAGTACTGTCGAATTGATGGGACCTCCGGTGCAGGCAGCCTTCAAGGATGGTGAGCCCACACAGGCGGGACTGGGGTTTGCCCGTAAGTGTGGAGTGGAGATCGGTGAACTTGGACGTGCGCAAAAAGGCAATACGGAGGTGCTCTACTTCAAAAAAGAGGAGAAGGGATCTCAGACTGCCGATCTGCTTGGTGAGATGATACAAAAATGGATCGCATCGATGGCGTTTGGAAAAATGATGCGCTGGGGAGATCGCAAGGATGAGTTCATCCGTCCGGTCAGATGGTTACAGGTACGTCTGGGTAGTGCTTCCGTGCCCGTAGCGCTTTTCGGAGTGACAAGCGGTACACAGACCTATGTACATCGAATGGTCAGCTATGATGCTGTCGATGTATCTTCGATCGATGCCTACGAAAAAGTACTTTCAGAGGGTGCGGTGATGCTTGACCCCAAAGCGCGTGAAGCGTTGATCCTTGAACAGTTCGATGCATTGGAGAGTGCAGAGGGGATTGTCATTGAACGTGATGCATCTTTGCTGGCGGAGGTGGTTGCAATCACCGAGCATCCCAAAGCACTGGTGGGCAACTTCGATGCGATGTTCCTCGAACTGCCGCCGGAGGTGATCATCACTTCGATGAAGGAGCATCAGCGCTACTTCCCGGTCTTTGAGAACGGCAAGTTGACCAACAAATTCGTGGTGGTCTCTAACGCCTATACCGATGACTATAGCAAGGTGATCGCGGGGAATGAACGTGTCCTCAAGCCGCGTCTTGCCGATGCGCTCTTTTTCTACCGTAACGACCTGCGTAACGGGCTGAGCACTGCAGGGCTGGAAAAAGTGCAGTTCATCGACGGGCTGGGAACACTGGCAGACAAGATCGTACGTGAAAAACACATCGCGATGCGACTGTTGGGGCTCTATATGGAGAAGGTCGAAGCGGAGACGGGCAAGGAGAATGCCGATCTTGAGAAGCTGATGGATCGTGCCGTAGAGCTTGCCAAAGCAGACCTGATGAGCGAAATGGTCTATGAGTTTACCGAGCTTCAGGGGTTGATGGGCTACTACTACGCCAAGGCGCTGGGCGAAGATCCACTCGTGTATAATGCAATCAAAGAGCAGTATATGCCCGTAGGCGAGGGCGCCGAACTGCCAAGCTCTATCTTCTCGAGTATTGTCTCGATGAGTATCAAGCTCGATACCCTGCTGGGGCTCTTCAGCGTGGGCAAGATCCCAACTGGCTCCAAAGATCCCTTTGCCTTGCGCCGTGCGGTCAACGGGATCGTGCGGATCGTGACCCGTTATGATCTGCCGTTTGGGATCGATGATGTGATCGATCTGCTCAGAGGAGAGTATGCCGACTTCGATACGGACGCACTCAAAGCCTTCATCATCGAGCGTATCAACAAATCCCTCGATGCCAATCCTTCGGTGATTGCTGCGGTGCTTGCCAGCGGTGAGCGCGACATCAACGAGATCGCCAAAAAGGTCGCCGCACTCAATGCCATCGTCGCCGATGAAGCATTCAAAGAGCAGTTTGCGACCTTCAAACGTGTGGCGAACATCTCCAAAGATGTCGATCTCGAAGCGGATCTACCCATCGATACCGCTCTGTTTACCGAAGATGCGGAGGTAAGTTTGTATGATGCGTACGAGAAGGTCATCCACAGCGACTACCCCGACTACAAAACGAAACTCGAAGCACTCTTCGGCTTAAAGAGGGAGCTGGACCGCTATTTTGACGACGTACTGGTCAATGCCGAGGATGAGGCGCTCAGAACCAACCGCCAGCATCTGATCGCCTCGATCTACAAGAGTTTTAGGGAGATTGCGGATATCAAGGAGATTTCGGTATAGCCGTATGTCCAAAACTTACGACATCATTGTCATTGGAGCGGGGATCGCGGGATGTATGGCGGCGTATGTGTTGCAGCAAAAGGGGCAGCGTGTACTGTTGGTAGATCGTGCGCAAACTCCTGCGACGGGAGGCAGTGGTGCGGCGGGTGCTTTTGTCTCGCCAAAGATAGGCAAGGGTGGATCGCTTCAGCAGTTGACCAATGAAGCCTTTGCCTATGCCAAAGCATTTTACCTTGAACACTTTTCTGACTATTTTCACCAAACAGGCGTGATACGCATCCCCAAAGATGACGAGGATGCGCAGAAGTTCCCTCTCTATGAACCCCATAACGATGCTGCCTACCGTAAACTGGATCCGACACATTTGCATCAACTCGGCATTAAAGAGTCCAACGAAAGTTTTTTGTTTGAGGAGGCAGGGGTGTGTGATGCGCCCGAACTCTGCAAATCTGTAGCCGACAAAGTGCCTTTTAGACAGTTTGATGTGAGCGAACTTGTCTTTGAAGGTGAACGATGGACACTCCTAAATCCTCAACACTCAACGCTCAATGCTCAGCATATAGTGCTTGCAACGGGATACCGAAACGATCTTCTCGATATGCGTTATATGGGAGTGCGCGGTACCTGGGGGAGCAGAGGAGACTACTATAGCGAGCTGAAACTGGATGTCAGTATGCACAAAAAGATCTCTGTCTCTGCCAACATCGGCGGTATCATCAAGCTGGGCGCAACCCATGTCAAAGCTAAAGATCCCTGTATGGTGTGTGACGGCAAACCGTTGCGGATGCTTGAGGAGCAGGCGGCGCAGATGGTAGATACAGGTGATTTTAGGCTCAAGGAGACCTTTTGTGGGATGCGTGCGGGGAGTAAAGACTACTTCCCGCTTGTAGGTAGGATAGTGGATGTGCCTTGGATGATCGAACACCACCCCAATGTCTTTCGCGGTGCCAAACCACCTTTGAAGCACTATGAGAACCTCTATGTGCTCAACGGTCTTGGCGGACGGGGATTTGTCTTTGCACCGTTGATGGCAAAATGGCTCTCGGAGCATATCGTTGAAGGCAAAGCAGTAGATGCCCGTGTCGATCCGGACAGACTCTTTTTGAAATGGGCAAGGAAAATAAAGAATGCATTCTAGGGTATCATCTTTTCCAAATTTACAAAAAACAGGATTAAAAACAGTCAGTAGAGCGATACTGTTATCAGTGAAAGAGAAGCGCTTCTCAATGCTTCTCTTTAACGTGTAGTGTTGTTCAGGGTTTCAATCGGTAATGACGCATCAATCGAACGAATATGCAAATCCATTTGCGGAAATGGTATTTCGATATTGTTTTCATAGAGTGCATTGTAAATGAGTATATAGAAGGCAGAGACAGTTCTTTTGGGCTTGCGTAGCTTATCGCCTTTGACCCAGATAAAAAGTTCAAAGTTGACGCTGCTGTCACCCATACCCGTCATGATGACACGCGTTCTTCTCTCGATAGAGTTATATAAATCATCCTGTAATTCACTGTTTGCAACAGCTGTTTCTATAATCTCTATGACTTGTTCAGGTTTTGTACCATATTTGACCCCAAAAGGTATAGAAAAGCGGCGAATGTTGTCTTTCATGGTCCAGTTCACAACATTGTGTTCGATAAAACTTTGATTCGGTACGATAATATCGATATTTTCGTTGGTCGTGATTGTTGTAGAACGCATGCGAATGTCAGTGATATATCCTCTTGTCTGATCATCTATCTGGACATAGTCACCTATTTTGATGCTTCGCTCAAACATCAATATGAGACCTGAAACAAAATTGGAAACAATATTTTGCAATCCGAAACCGATCCCAACAGAGAGGGCACCTGCAATAAGAGCAAGAGAAGACAATGTAATGCCCAAGGCTTTGAGCGCAATAAAAAATGCAATGAGTATGATGATATAGTAACCCATGTTTGCCAAAAGCGTACGGGTAGTTGCAGTCAATGGTCTTTTGCGTGTGGTAAGATTATTGATTTTTCGTTTATACAGTGCACCTAAAACAAATCCCATGATAAAAACAAGAAGAGACAATATCAGTTTGAAAATACTAATAGGCGTTTTGTTGATTTCTATGATAGGCTGGTTTATAAAATTCCATCCTTGAGCAACCATCTCTTTAAACTCCTGTTCACTTGCGCCAGTGATGGTTTTTAGTGTGCCAAGATATTTGTTTTCCATACTTTGAAATAGGGGAATGATATCGGTATCAATATTATGAAGTCCCAATAATGTGAGCTTTTTGTTTATCTCTTTCGCAATCGAAAAAGCAATCTCATCTTTTTTTTGTAATGCAAAAGAAAACTGCATAAATTTTGTCACGATATTATTTTTTATGATATTTTGATAGAGCGTTTTTGTGTCTTCTATCTGTTTATCTATAGAGGATATTTTATCTCTGTCAGAAACAAGAGAAAGCCGTTCTTTGACAATCTCATATCTATTGATGCGCTCTTGTAGGGTTTTCAACAATTGTGTTTCTTTTTTCAGTGTAGTGTCTATATTTAGCGTTTGAAAATCAATAGATGACAAACTCTTTAGAAGAATACTTTTTATCTGTTGCATCTGTTTGGTATATGCCATAATCTGCTGATGCAGGGACTCACTTTTTTTATGATAAAAAGCATCCTGAAGTTCCATTGAAAACAGCTGTGGACTATGGTTGTCCAAATCGGCTATTTCATTTTCAATCGTTTCTATCTTATGATTGTCCTGTGATAATGCAGACCTTAGTGTATCCAGTTTTAAAGCATCGTCAAGATAGATTTGAAAGAGCTGTCGATAGGTCGTTACATTTTTCGCTTGCGTGAGATTTAAATCTCTTATCATTGTTTTTTGTGGTTGGAGAAGTATTTCCAGTAGCGATTTTTCCAGATTGATTTCAGCTGTTTTGTTCGTATCTTTAGAGAGTGTATGTAGTAGTGTTTGATAGACAGTACTGTTTGCATCGATAAGCGTTGCATTGATGTCTGCAGCCCAACTTAAAGTAAGGTTTAGAAAGAATGTTACGATCAAAGTGATAATAGACTTCAAAGACACTCCTGAATATTGAATTACCTTCCATAAAATATGGTGAATACGCATATTACATAATAATACTAAGCGAATACCCAAACTAAAAATTTTAAGTGTAATAGAATCAATCTATAATTAAAGTTCAGCATAGAAGAGAAATATTATATCGAGATAGAACTGAGGTGTTCTAAGGATGGCTGAAATTCCTAATGTTTAAATTCTTCATTCTCCCACGGTTCCCAATCGGGTATCTCCGAGATATGGGGAAAGCCGTCGAGGATCTCTTCGGGCTGGAAGCGTGATTTGTAGGCAAATGCTTTGCATCCGTCCACCCAGTAGCCCAGATAGATCCACGGCAGTTCAAGGATCTCAGCCAGTTTGATCTGGTAGAGCAGGGAGTAGGTACCCAAAGAGAGATGCCCATAGTCGGGATCGTAGTAGAAGTAGATGGCGCTGATACCGTCATCGAGTACATCGATGAGATCGACACCTACCAGTTTTCCGTCGACAACATAGAGTACTTCTTTGCCGAAATCATGCGCACCCTCCACGAAGTTTTCATGGTATTCACGCTGGGAGATATTGCGGTGGCTCCAGTTGTCTTTTTGGTGTTTATGGGCGTGGTATTTGTTGTAGAGATCGATGTGTGCCTGTGTGAGGGTCGGTTTTTGGACGATGATCTGTGTCTCTTTGTTTTTGCGGATCACTTTACGCTGGGATTTGCTAAACGTGTAGTTCTTTACATCGATGCGGATACTTTTACATTCGTTGCATCCGTTGCAGGTTGGATGGAAGAAGTACTTGCCAAAACGACGCCATCCACGTGCGATGACCGCAGTCGCGAAGGTCTTGGAGGCGTTCTCGACATATTTGTAGTACATCCGAACACTGCGACCGGGCAGATAGGCACAGTCGTAGTCGAGCATACTGAAGTCTGTCGATGGCGGATTAAGCAGGTCGATCTGTCGTTCTTCATTCATAACCGCGATTATACTCAAAATGTTGTAAAATCCATCTATGAAAAAAGACCTTTTCCTTTACCAACCCACATCGGGATACTGCTACAACAGTGATTCGATCTTTCTGTATGATTTTATCGCCTCCTTTAAGCCCAAAGGAAAGCTGCTGGATGTAGGGTGTGGAGTAGGGATCATCTCTCTGTTGTTGACACGGGATTTCCCTGTAGAGACGCACATCATCGACAAGCAGGAGAAGATGCTCGCCTATGCTGGACATAACTTTACATTGAACGGTCTAAAAGCGGAGGTCTATCACGGGGATTTTGTGCATGAGTTGCAGACACAGGAGCGTTTTGATTTCATCGTCTCCAATCCGCCTTTCTATGACCCCCGTGTAACGCAGAGTGAGGATACCCATCTGAACATCGCGCGTTATGCGCATCATCTCCCCATAGAGGCGTTCATCAAGCGGGTCAAGACCTTTTTGCGTCCCAAAGGATGGTTCATCTTCTGCTACGATGCCAAACAGATCGATCTGCTGATGCACTATCTGAAGCAGTACGGTATTAATCCCGAACAGATCCGCTTTGTCCACGCTAAGGTCGATCGGGAGTCCAAACTGGTACTTGTCGCCGCACGCAACAACTCTAAGTCAATGACAAAGATCCTGCCGCCGCTGATCGTCTTTGATGATCAGAGCAACTATCTGCCCGAGGCGATGAACGCATTTGAGAGAGCCGGTACACATAGCATCAAGGGGGACTTTGAGAGGGAGGAAGTAGGAGTGAAGAGTGAGGAGTGAAGGTATGCATTGCTTTGCAATGCTCTTGTCTGTAGGGGCAGATCCCGTATCTGCCCTTGAAATATAAAGGAAAATGATGGAATTGATGAAAAAAGAAGGCTACAGCTATCAATTTGACCCGAATGCATGTGAAGCATGCGGAGGGCACTGTTGTACAGGAGAGAGCGGCTATATCTGGGCAAAATATGAAGAGATCGTCAATATGGCACAGTTTGTTAACCTTTCGGTTGAAGAATTTGCTACAATGTATTTGAAAAAGGTGAAGCATCGCTACTCCCTGGTGGAGAAGCAGCTTGCCCCTGACAATTTCGCCTGTATCTTCTTCGATGAGAGCAAGAGCAGGTGTACGATCTATCCGGTGCGTCCATTGCAGTGTCGCACCTTTCCCTTCTGGGAACAGTTCAAACAAGATGAAGAAGAGGTAAGAAAAGAGTGTCCTGGTATCGTATGATCCATACCATCATCATACTGCTGATCATAGGCATCACCCATGTCTCTGCTAAAGAACTACCTATGCTCAGTGAAGACGAACTGATTATGCGCGGGTTGCTCTATACGGAGTACAGAGCCTACGAACCGAGTCGTCAGGTCTTTGCAAAACTCTATGATATGACCAAAGAAGAGACGTATCTCTATCGTGAGATAGCTGCTTCATTGCTGGGGCGTACCCATATTGCAGAGAGTATCGAGCGTCTCAAGATGTTTGACAAAACACATCCGGACAAGCTGGAGGTGAAACGGCTGCTTATTCCGCTCTATCTGACCAATCAACAGATCGGTGAAGCGAAGAAGGAGGCGGAGTATCTGATCGAACGATCTGACAAAGCGAGTGATCTTGATCTGGCTTCCAATCCCTACCTCTACTCCGGTGAGTTCAAAAAAGCGTTGGCGCTTCTGCAAAAAGCCTACGAGAAGTCGAACAACGAAGATGTCCTGCTGCGTATGGTGACGATTATGGATCAATATACGGGTGAGCGCCGCCGTGCGATCCAGCTTCTGGAGATGCATCGTCGTCTCAATATCGTTGTGAGCAACGATGTCTACTTCAGACTTTTGGGACTCTATGTCAAAGAGAATGATGTGGATGGTGTGCTTAGTATCTATCTGGCACTGTATGACAAAGACAAGAATGAAGAGTATCTTGACAAGATTATCAAAGCCTATGCGTTCAAAGGCGATATAGACGGAGCGATTGCCTTTTTGGAGAAGAATAAGATAGAGGACAAGACACTTTATGCACTCTATAAGCGTAAAAAACAGTTTGACAAAGCCCTCAAACTTGCCCAGAAGTTCTACACCAAGACCAAAGACCCAAAATGGTTAGCAGAGAGTGCGATCCTGACCTATGAGAAAGCCAAGGACAAGAGTGATCGGACGATGATCGAAAAGGTGATCAAGACTTTTGATGAGGCACTTGCCAAAGGGGTGGATGACAGTATCTATCTCAACTACTACGGCTATACGCTGATCGATAAGGACATCGATGTCAAAAAGGGGATGAGGATCCTTGAGAATGCACTCCATCAGCAGCCTGACAACACCTACTATCTGGACTCTCTCGCATGGGGATACTACAAAGAGGGAGCGTGCAAGAAGGCATATGAACTGATGGAACGCGTGGTTGCACAGGAGGGTTTGAAAGAGCCTGAGATCGCAGCACATTGGGATGCGATCAGAAAGTGCAAATAGCGTTCAGCCTCTTAGGGTATAATGCCGTAAAAACTTCAAAGAGATATACCCATGGCGCAGATTTTAGATGAGATCATCAAAAAGACCAGAGAAGATCTGGAGAAACGGAAGGTAG
>CAYPWA010000035.1:0-5746 GCA_964414325.1 uncultured Sulfurovum sp.
GGAAGTTCGATAGCAGTGCCAGCCTTGTCTATCGTCCGACCATGCGAGAGTTGATGCTTGGCTATGTCGGCGATACTTTTATTGCCAACGGTACGATCGAACCAACCTTCGATGCAGAGGCAAAAGAGATCCGTTTCCGTATACTTAACGGTTCGAACTCCACAATGTATGATATCGGATTTTCAGACGGTCGCGTATTTAAGCAGATCGCTACGGACAATGCCTTTCTTGAAGCGCCTGTGAGTATGACCCGCCTTACCCTCTCACCTGCTGAACGCGCGGAGATCGTAGTGGATCTCAGTCAAGACTTAGGCAACACGCTGCAGCTTATAGAGCACAACTACAGCAAGACCTTCCTAACGATCAATGTCTCCAAACCCGCTACAGTGACAACCACGCTGCCTACAACACTGACCACACTGAACAGACTCGATCCCGCCGCAGCGGTGACAACCCGTACTTTTACACTCGAGGGCAGCATGGGAAGCTTTACGATCAACAACAAAGCCATGGATATCAATCGTATCGACGAACAAGTACCTCTGGGTGATATAGAAATATGGGAGGTAACCAATAATATGAATGTCAACCATAACTTCCACATACATGCAACTCACTTTATGCTATTGGATAGAAATGGAAACACAAATATTCCTGCCAATGAAAATGGCTACAAAGATACCATCTGGATACCGGCAGGAGAGAGCGTACGCTTCATCGTCCAGATGACCGACTATGTCGATGCCAACATCCCCTACATGTACCACTGTCACTTCCTCGAACATGAGGATAACGGAATGATGGGACAGTTCACGGTTATATAAGATCATAAATGATAACAAGGAGTAACAAAATGATAAAGTTCAAACACGTAACTTCCATCACTCTATTATTAGCACTGTTTTTTATTTTTTCCGGGTGTGGTCCGATGATGATGGTAAACAAAATGACAGAGTCTAATGGCGGTATGATGAAGTGCGGTGGTATGATGCAAGGAATGAAGTGTGGAGGCATGATGAAAAATATGAAATGCAATGGAGGGAAAATGGATAAGAACAGCACATCAATGAAATGTTCTACGGGGAAATGCGGAAGCTGACTCCTCTCCCTTTTTTCAAATAACACTCTATGAAATAGGGGGCATTCCACTCCTCATATATACACACTCTAAGCCTGAAATCCTATTGTTACTCTACCTAACGAGCGAGATGGGAACAGTACAGGTCGAGATGACCGACTATACCGATGCCAACATCCCCTACATGTACCACTGTCACTTCCTTGAACATGAGGATAACGGGATGATGGGGCAGTTCACCGTCATATCATAGGCTATGTGCACACTTGATGCACATAGTTTCTGATATACTTCATCAATCAAACCAACACAAAGGATCGAAAGATGAAAAAAACCTTACTACTTGCCGGTGCACTGGCACTCTCTACGCTCTCGCTCAATGCGGCGAACGACGGCATGAAAGTCTATGAGACCCACTGTAAAGCCTGTCATATGCTCAAACCGATGATGGACAAAAAGAAGATGATGTCTATGAGCAAGGAAGAACGTATGGCGATGAAACAGAAGATGATGAAGATGATGAAAGCGCCACCAATGAGCAAGGTCTCCGCCAAGCTCAAGTATGAGTTCAAAGGTGACAAGGCACAGGTTGTTGCTTTTGTCAAAGACTACATCGTCAACCCTGATGCTACCAAGTCCAAATGTATGCCAATGGCACTCAAAAAGTTCGGGGTGATGCCTCCTATCGGTAAAGGTATGAAAGTAGAGGACATCAATGCTGTTGCCAACTGGATCGTGGATAACTTCGATACAACATGGGATCCCAAAGCGATGAATATGATGTGCAATGTAAATAAGGAGAGCAATACCCAAAAATGCGGCAGCGGCATGGACAAAAAAATGATGCCTAAGAAAAAAGAGAGCGGTATGAAATGTGCCGCCGGAAAGTGCGGTGGCAAATAACAGCTTGACCACCAATACATCATAAACGGGTGCGATACTTCGGCACCCGTCACACATGCCTCACCACTTCACATCTATCTGCACACTCTATACACGCAATCGGACTATACTACCTTAATAAAAATACAAAGGAGTAGGTTATGATCTACACAGTAGAAACAGACACCCCCATCGAGACGATCAAAAATCAAATCGAAGCGCATGCCAAAGAACACGGCTTTGGAGTGCTCAATACTTATGAGTTCAAAAAGATACTCCATGACAAAGGCTTTCCCATAGAGAAAGAGATCACGGTCTTTGAGCTCTGCAACCCTCCCGGTGCACAACAGGCGCTTTCACAGATAGCGGCTATCTCAGTCTATCTTCCCTGTCGTATTTCCGTCTACGAAGAGAACGGAAAGACCAAGCTGTCGACCATCGGGTTCGAAGAGATCCTATGTGCTGTGGAGGTCGATGAGGAGTTTAAAGCATTTATGACCATCCTCTTCGTCAATCTCAAAAATGTCATGCAGAGTTTTACTTAAATAAGGAGAGAATATTATGAACGGATTTACACACGGATTTGGTATGTGGTTTGTCTGGGGCATCCCCCTGATTCTCATCTTTCTTGTTCTCTATTTTGGTAGAGAGCGCAGTGAAACGAAAAAAAGTGACAAGTCCGCGGCGCAGGATATCCTCGATAGGCGTTATGCCAGCGGAGGGATCAGCAAAGAAGAGTATGAAGAGAAGTCCAGAGATCTTCAAGAACACGCATAAGGAGAAACCATGCAACGACGAACATTCGTCAAGGGTATCGCTGCCGCTTCCCTCATAGGAGCGGTCGGCAGTGAGTTGAACGCATCTACACCAAAGCGACCCGTCGACCCCAAACAGACGACACTCAGCGGTAAAGAGTTCTTTCTCGAGATCGGCTATACGACGGTCAACCTCACAGGCAGACCTGCCGTCGCCACGACGATCAACGGACAGATCCCCGGTCCGACACTGATCTGGCGGGAGGGTGATACCGTCACCATCCATGTGACCAACCGTCTCAAGGTACGCTCATCCATCCACTGGCACGGGATCATTCTGCCTTTTACGATGGATGGTGTCCCCGACATCAGTTACAAAGGGATCGATCCGGGTGAGACCTTCACCTACCGCTTCAAGGTACGACAGCACGGTACCTACTGGTACCACAGCCACAGCGGTTTTCAGGAGCAGACAGGGATGTACGGAGCGATCGTCATCAAACCCAGACGCAAAGAGCCGTTCAGGTACGACCGTGACCATGTGATCGTGCTTAGCGACTGGAGCGATGAGAACCCCAAAAATATCTACCGCAAGCTCAAACTCTCCAGCGACTACTACAACTACAACCGGCGTACGGTGGGAGACTTCTTTTCGGAAGTAAAGCAAAAAGGGCTGGGCAAGGCGTTTGATGATCGAAAGATGTGGAACCGTATGAGAATGAGTGACCGGGATCTCAGTGATGTGACAGGTTATACATACACCTATCTGATGCATGGGAACAACCCCTCCACACAATACAAAGCGCTTTTCAAAAAAGGAGAGCGCATACGGCTTCGCTTCATCAACGGTGCCGCAATGACCATATTCGATGTGCGAATACCGGGACTGAAGATGACGGTTGTCGCCGCAGACGGCAACCATGTCAAGCCCGTCAGCGTCGATGAGTTCCGTATCGGTGTGGCGGAGACCTATGATGTGATCGTTCATCCGACCAGCGCCAAAGCCTATGCCATCTTCGCTCAAAGTATCGAGCGCAGCGGATATGCACTCGGATCACTGACACCTTCGGCTTCCAAGCTCGCTAAAGCACCGAAGATGGACAAACCCCAACCGCTTACCATGGCAGACATGGGGATGAAGATGGACATGAGATCACACAAGATGAAGATGCCTATGAAACCATACCGATGGAAAGCGATGGAAGCACAGAAGTATCCCGTCACCAAACTTCCCATGGCAAAAGGGGTACAGACCACCATGGTAGCACAAGACCCCAAGTATCGTCTGGACGATCCGGGAGTAGGACTGCGCAACAACGGCAGGCGTGTACTCACCTATGCCGATCTGAAAAACCGTTACTCTACGGCACACTGGCGAAAACCAGACAGGGAGATCATTCTCCACCTTACGGGCAATATGGAGCGCTATATGTGGTCAATCAACGGGATCAAATATGCCGATGCCGCACCACTTGTTTTCCGCTATGGTGAACGACTGCGTATCACCTTTGTCAACGATACGATGATGAACCACCCCATGCACCTGCACGGGATGTGGAGCGATCTGGAGACAGGAGATGACAACCGTCTGGTGCGTAAACACACGGTTATCGTGCAACCCGGTTCCAAGATCAGCTACCGCGTCACTGTCGATGCCAAAGGTGCATGGGCATACCACTGTCACCTGCTTTACCATATGGCGGGCATGTTTCGCAAAGTAGTTGTGGTCTAAAGGAGATAAGATGAAACACTTACTATCAACACTTGCCGCACTTGCGGCGATACAAAGCACACTTTTGGGTGCGGGAGCAGATGATCCGCTGCGTACTATGCTGCTTGTCGATCAACTTGAACTACGAAACGACGATGCACATACACGATCGTGGGATGCCAGCTTCTACATAGGCTACGATCTGAACAAGCTCTACCTCTATAGTGAGGGGGATGCCACAACCAACGGACTGGAAAAAAGCCAGAACGATCTGGTCTATTCCCATGCGATCGCACCCTTTTGGGATGTTCAGGCGGGTATCTCGTACGATAAGAATGCGGATGCCTCACGCACATGGGGAGAGATCGCCGTTGCAGGACTTGCCCCCTACTGGTTCGAGACCCGGGCAGCACTGCTCTTTAACAGCAAAGGCAATGTCGGACTCAGGCTTGATGCCGAGTATGAGATACTCCTGACCCAGAAACTCATCCTCACACCAAAGGTGGAGATGGACTTCTATACCAAAGATGATCCTGCTTTGCAGATCGGGTCAGGGCTCTCCACCATAGAAGCAGGCGCACGGCTTCGCTATGAGTTCGTACGCGAGTTCGCACCCTATATCGGTGTCAACTGGGAGAAAAGCTTTGGCAACACACGGGAGTATGATCCTGTGGATGAGACGACTCTACTGGTTGGGGTGCGTTTCTGGTTTTGACATTCCCTACAAATATGCACACACAGTGCACAAAGATACGATAAAATATCTCCAATCTATACAAAGGGAAAAGAAATGCGTATCCTCCTGACCGTTGTGCTGCTTATGAGTCTCTCTCAGGCACAAAGTATCAGCCGACTTATCGGTGAATCACTCAAAAAACACCCCTCGCTGCAGACGATCAAACATCGTCTCAGCGCCATGGACGAGCAAATCCTCAAAAGTCGAAAATGGCAAAATCCTGACTTGAGCCTTACCATCAATGACGTACAGTTTAGCGACATCTCCAACCGTTCACTCGAACCGATGCAGTTCGAAGCGATCAATGTTGCCCAGAAATTCCCGTGGTTTGGGAAACTCGACACCAAAGAGGAGATAGAACAGGCACGAAAACACCTGCTGCTTGACAGCTACGATGCCGCCAAAGTTGCGCTCGCTCTGCAGATCAAGACCACCGCCTACACGATCAAAGAACTTGAAGCACGGATCGCGATACTCAGAAAATATATCCGGCTTGAGAAGCAGAACATCGAGCTCTACAATGACACCATCGCTACCAATCCGATGAGTCATGCAGACAGTGTCACAGCCGAGCTTTCACTCTC
>CAYPWA010000035.1:5846-8717 GCA_964414325.1 uncultured Sulfurovum sp.
CGTTCACAACTTCAAAGTGAGATCCGATCCGAATATGTCAAACTCAAAGAGGCATACCGTATCTATTTCATCATCAAGGAGAAGAGTCTTCCCCAGGTCACACATATGCTTGAACTCAGTGCCGATGCCATCAAAAGCGGTGCGGATCTTTTCACCTATACCAATATCCTTGAGCAGAAGCTCTTCCTCGAAGAGGAGCAGATCGCCGTCACTGCCGAATATCTCAAAACCGAAGCCAAACTCAATGCACTTACAGGAGCACTCTAATGAAAACACCGATCATACTACTGCTTAGCGCCCTACTTTCACAAGGGCTCTATGCCGAGATGAAATGCCAAGCGGGCAAATGTACCTCAGGCAAAGCCGTGACAGCAAAAAATATTCCCAAAAAACCGGATATTAATCTCTCGGAAAACAGTACCGAAAAGCGTTTCAGACCTTCTCTCTCAGATAAAAAGGCCGACAAAAAAGTACGTAATTCACAAACCCGCCCAACAGTCAAACAGCTTTTCAATGTATTGACGACCAAAGTGTTCAAAAAGCTCGCTGCACCCAAGCAGGTCAACTACGGCTACATTGTCACACCTGATGAGAACCGCATCGATGTAGTCGCTTGGTTTAGCGGCTATGTGGTCACGCTCTATGCGAATAAACGATTTATGAAGATCCACAAGGGTGAGCCGCTTGCCAAGGTCTACTCCCCTGAGGTCTACAAAGCCAAACAGGACTACCTCAATGCCCTCAACTTCAACGACAAGCGCCCCTCATCAGCGATGGTCAAAGGGAGCCGTATCAAGCTTGAACTGCTCAATATCTCACCCAAGGAGATCAAAGCGATCGAACGCACACGAAGCGTCGATCCCTATACCACACTCTATGCCCCCGCATCGGGATGGATCTTCGAGAAGGAGGTCAACGAAGGTGCCGCATTCAATGCTTCTACAAAGCTCTTCACCCTTGCGGATATCTCTACGGTCTGGATGGAGGCGAAGCTCTATACACAGCAGCTTCCCCGACTTGCGCAGTTGGCCGACTTCAGCGTCAAGGTAGATGGGGTCGAGGGATCGTTCAAGGCACAACGCTCTCTGCTCTATCCTAAGCTTGATCCCAAAGAGGCTACCGCGACCCTCAGACTAATCATTCAAAACAGGGACGACCTGCTCAAGCCCGGTATGTATGCGACCCTGCACGCTTCGGTCAGTGCGCAGGAGCATCTGCTCGTACCGCGTACCGCCGTGATCCGAAAGAACGGCGAATGGTACGCCTTCCTCGCTACGGAGTTCAAAGGGGAGTATCTGCCGGTCAAAGTCAAGGTCAAAGCACTTGACAACCGATATTATGAGGTTTTGGAGGGATTGCGTGAGGGAGACGAAGTGGTCAACAACGCACTCTTCATGATGGATTCGGATGCACAGATCAACGGGATATACTAATGATAGAAAAACTCATAGCCTTTAGTGTCAAAAACCGATTTCTCGTCCTGATGGCGGCACTCTTCATCGTGCTGGGATCGATCTGGTCGATGAAGCATACACCGCTGGATGCATTGCCGGATCTCTCTCCGCCTCAGGTGATCGTACAGGTTACCTGGAAAGGACAGAGTCCCGAGATCATTGAAGACCAGGGAACCTATCCGCTGGTATCCCAGTTCCTTGCGATCTCCAATATCGAGACGGTACGCGGTTTCTCCACCTACGAGAATGCGCTGATCTACATCATCTTCAAGGAGGGTACCGATCTTTACTGGGCACGATCAAGGGTGCTTGAGCAGCTTGCATCCATCCAGAGCCAGCTTCCCGATGATATGGAGGTCACCTTGGGACCGGATGCCTCCGGTGTGGGCTGGGCATACGAATATGCACTTGTCTCACAGACCAAAACGCTCGAAGAGCTCCGTACCCTTCAGGACTACTACTACAAGTATGCACTCATGGGTGTGGACGGGGTCAGCGAAGTGGCGACCATCGGCGGGTTCATCCCTACTTTTCAGGTGACGGTGGACAACAACAAGCTCATCAAGTACAATCTCTCTGTCAAGGATGTCGCACGCACGCTAAAGAACAACAATAACGATACAGGCGGACGCATCGTCATACAGAACGGTTTTGAGTGGATGGTACAGGCAAAAGGCTACATCAAGGATCTTGATGAGATACGCAATCTGGTCGTCACCACCCGTGGCGGTGTACCCGTCACACTGGGAGATCTCGGACGTGTCGAGAAAGTCCCTGAGGCAAGACGCGGTATGGCGGATCTCAACGGTGAGGGAGAAGTGGTCGGCGGGATCGTGATGCTGCGCTATGGTGAGGATGTCTACAGCGCACTGCAGCGCATCAAAGCCAAGATGAAAACGCTCAAAGTGGACGGTGTGGATGTCGTCACCACCTACGACCGCTCCGAACTCATCGGCAAAGCGGTCGATACACTCAAAGGCACACTGATCGAAGAGAGTATCATTGTCGTGATCATCATCGGACTGTTCCTTTTCCACCTGCGCTCTTCACTGATCGTCCTGCTGGTTCTGCCACTGACGATCGGATTGACCTTTCTGCTGATGAAACTCTTTGGGATCGGCAGCAATATTATGAGCCTCGGCGGGATCGCCATCGCGATCGGTGCGATGGTCGATGCCTCCATCGTAATGATCGAAAACGCCCACAAAGCGATCCATAAAAAAGAGGGTGAGCTGGGACGTCCTCTGGAGGATGGCGAGCGGATCGCCGCCATTGTCAAAGCCTCACAGGTGGTAGGTCGTCCGATCTTCTTCGCGCTTGCGCTGGTCGTGGTCTCCTTCCTGCCTATCTTCTCACTCTCGGGACAGGAGGGACTGCTCTTTTCACCTCTGGCATTCACCAAGACCTTCGCGATGAC
>CAYPWA010000036.1:0-8690 GCA_964414325.1 uncultured Sulfurovum sp.
CGGCTTTGTTGGTAAACGTAGCCGCAAGGATCGTCGCAGGCGACTCCCCCATAAAGAGCAGCGACAGATACCGAACCGCCAACGCAAAGGTCTTGCCGCTGCCGGCACTGGCAGAATAGGCTAAAAAGGGTTTAAAGTTCACTGCACTTCCCTATCTTTTTTTAGGAGGATTCCTGTTTTGACAAATTGATTTATTTCATCAAATTTTTCTTTACCAAGTCCAAACTCTACATTAAGTACATATGCATAAAAATATAAAGCATGGAAAATATCTTTATTTTCGTTAAAAACATTATCTAATTTTTCATAGTAACTTTCGCTCTTAGTATTTTCTTTTGTTGTTTCTTTATCATTTTTTTTATCGGTTTTTTTCTCTATACTTTTTTTACTAATTGACGAATACATTTGATGAAGGAATTCTTCAGGATTATCAATAGGACGTACCTGAGGTTTTTTTCTGTCACTTTTTAAATAGGTTTTAAATTCATTATCGTCTACTTTTTGTAATTTACTATGATTTAGAAAATACTCTGTAATTTCAAGAACACCCTCATTCTGATAATATCTTTCTAAAACCGTATAAAGTTTTACACTATCACGCCCTTCTAATACCCGATATGTAAATACAAAATGATTTTGAATAAAATTCACTGTTATAAAAACTAGAGCTCTTATTTCATATTGATTGAAATCATATTGTCCTATCCATTCCAAGCAATTATCTAATACTTGTATATAAATACGAGCATTCTTTTCTCTTGTTTCAACAATAGCTTTAAATATCTCATCTTTATACTCATCTAATTTCTTATACCTTTCACCACTTCCATAAATAGAGTCAAATAATTCTTCAACAGTAGGCTCAAAATAAAAAAACTTATTAACCGTCTTCTCTTTCACCCTCTTAAATACATTTGCCTCTTCACCCTCAAATACATCGCTGTTTAGGATGATGACTATTTTACAGTTATAGTCTAATGCAAGCTGTGAGATATAACCAAATAAATCATTTAGATCTATCTTGGACGACTTTCTTTCAAAATCATCCAAACAAATAATACTCCCGGATTTTAAAATCTCTTCCGCTTTTTTTTCTTTAGCCTTTTTATTAAGTTTGTCAAATCCCTCTGCTAAAGATTTTGCACCAAAACTTGGAACTATAGTACTTAACATAGATGCACTTTTACTTATAATATCATCTTTTACTTCAAGGTTGTAAGCCTCTTTTAGTACCTCAAACTTTAGTTCACTTATGGACTCTCTTCCATACAAACTTATATAGATATTTCTCTTCTTCTTTTGTTTGTCGTCTGACTCAGGTTCCTTGTCTAACTCAGGTTTTATATCATATAACCAAAAATGCGTCTTCCCCGTCCCCCAAGCACCGGAGAGCATTACAGTCTTGCCATCATTATCCTCATTCAGCAGGTATCCATCATCACCTACCAAATACTCTTTCAATACCTTTAGTGTTGACATCAATCTCCCCGTTTATGCTTATCTTTTTTACTTGAACAGCTTTTCACTCATAATGAAACCGACACTGCGCGATCACAATCAGATCACCTATGATCTTATAGACCAGTCGATGCTCTGCCGTGATCCGTCGAGACAGATAGCCGCTATAGTTCTCTTTCAGCCTTTCGGGCTTTCCCAGTCCGTTGGCATCGTGAGGGTTTCTCTTAATATCCGCAAGCAGCAGATTGATCCTTTTGAGTATCTTTTTGTCATGCTGCACCCAGTACTGATAGTCCTCCCAACCCCTATCGGCAAACCCTACGATCATACATCGATCTCTTTTGTGGTGAAATTGCCCTCTTCTATCTGTGCTACGGCATCATCCAGTCTCTCTCTGTTCTTTTTGGACGAGAGCAGATAGAGTGTCTCTTTCATGGCGCTATACTCGTCGTACGAAAGAAGCACAGCCGTTTTATTGTCCTTGGTACTAATAAGGTATTCATCAAAATCGTCACATACTTTATCGATCAGACTTCTTAGATTGTTTCTGGCATTTGAATAAACGATCGCCTGCATGATGCACTCCTTTAAAAAAGCTCAATAGATTCATTCTATCACACTTGACAAGATATTGTCAAGTGCTGGAAAGATACTCCCCTCTTCCGCACATCAGTGCAAACTCACAGTAGGTACAGAGTGAGAGCGTCTCACACCGCGAGGCGACAAAACGCGTGGTCTGTTTGAGCTCAACGATGCGTTCGTTGAGTATCTCCTCCCGTGCTTCCCGCTGTGCGAACACGATCCTCTCGCCCTTTTCAAGGATCTTGACATACGCCAGTGAAAGATCGGGGAAACGAGGGGAGAGGAGTTTGGCGTAGATATCCATCTGGAAGTCTGTCAGTGTATCGGGGTTGGGCTTTTTGGGCATGCTCGGTACACTGCCGCTCTTGTAGTCAAGCACCAGCACCTCCGAGCCGTCCGTGTCGATACGGTCGATACGCCCCTTGAAACGCAGACCGCCGATCTCACCGCTCACCTCTTTCTCCCGCTCAAGCACACGCCACCCCTGCGCAAAATGTGCGATCTCCTTGTCGATAAAGCCTTTGAGCTTCTCGCGCCAGAGTGCTTTTTGGTAACGGCTTGGTGCATCATCACCCGGCAGCAGACGCTCCATCAGGGTAAAGAGCGTACGGGTGAGGGTCTCCTGATCCTCATAGTGATCCCTCTCCTTGTAGAGTGCTTCAAGCAACTGATGCAGAAGCGTTCCCTCATTGAGCGTTTCATCCTCTTTCGGCTTGAGATCGCGTAGGTAACGGTAGTAGTATTTGCGTTTGCACTCCAAAAAGGTCTTCAGACGTGAGGGTGACCACTCCTGTGCCTGTGCATCGAACACTTCGACCACCGGGTCATGTGGTTCCAGCAACTGCGAAGGCTCATCGTAAAGCAGGTGGATCGGTGCTTTCTGCTGTCTACCCTCCTCGAGTCCGAGCTCATAGAGGAACTTTGAAGGGAGCCTGTTCTCCGCCGTGGCGTAGATGACCGATGCCACTTTTGCCTGTGAGAGCAGACGGTAGTAGTAGTGCTTCTGCAACGCCTCCCTGTCTCCTCTTGTCGGCAATCCGGCAAACATCCTCACCTGTGAGTTGAGGAAGAGATCCTTGCTTGAACTTGCCGGCACGATCGTATCGTTGAAGTCAACGATCACCACCCCCTCAAAGGAGACACCCCGCGTCTCCAGTACGCCCATCACTGTCACTTTTCCGCCGCGCACATCATCCAGCGTGATCTGTCCGAGACGCTCAAGCCAGAGCAGCATCCAGGTACGCAGAGGGTAGTGCATCTCTTTGAAGAGGGAGAGGAAGTGTCGGTAGCTCTCCTCCAGCCGTTCCGTACTCTCCAGATCGAGCAGCAGACTCTGTGCCAAAAGTGCAAAAAAGGCTTCTGCCGTCACCTTCTTTTGGGGATCGGCGATCGCCAGAGGTGCCTGCGCAATCCCATAGCGTACAAGCTTACGATAGGCATCGTCATCATGTCTGCGCCAATAGGCATAGATCGTCTCAAGCGATCGGTAGACGGGGTGTTCGCTGTAGTCATAGCCCATCGCGAAGTTAAGATTGTGGAGACGGTCAAAGAGCATAAAGTGTGATTTGAAGGACTCATCGGGCAGTACCAGTACGATATCGGAAGGGTCGATCCCGGAGCGCACCATCTCTTCAATCTTCCAGAGTGCCAACGCCACCTGCTCATCACGCTCCTCCACACACAAGACCGAGACATTCAGTGCGTTGTGTTCTTTCCGGCTGTAGAGGATCTCACCGCTGCCAAGCACAAAAGCGGTACGGCACTCCTCCTCAAGCATGATCCCGCGTTGCGCAAAACGCTCAAGCATCTTGCGTGTAAAACGGCTGGTACGGTAGTGTATCACCACCGGTGTGATCTTGGTGATCTGCTCAAGCAGTGCGAGTTCGAAATGACTCAAATACCCTTCCAGATGGATCTCTATCTTCTCATACGCACGGATGAAACCTTCATTGATACGGTAGTGCTCGGGTAGGAACATCCTGTCGGTCAATCCTCTTTCCAAAAGCAGTCGACGATAACGCTCCCGAAGCGCTCCAAGTACCTCCAGATGCTCTCCGAACTCCGCATAGGCATCCGCCTCGGCAAGCATCTCAAGTGAAACCCCTTCAGATGAGAGCTCTTCAAAAAATTTGAAGATCGCATCCCCTCTGGTAAAGAAACGCACAAGATCCCGATCGATCTTTAGCCTCTCAAAGGCACGGAAATCCGCCGCTTCTCTAAGCAGCAGTATACGCCAGAGCGGATCGACCATCCCTGCACCTTCTACCAGTACGGCACGTCTCTCGAACTCATCCATACGCATCAATGCCGGAAGGAAGCCCTCCGTTTCTCGTAATGACACGGTCACACTACGCAATGCTCTGGAGGTCGGATATATCTGTAGAGTATTCATGAAAAAGAGTATAGCATAGTTGCACCAAGCAGAAAGAAAATGTGTCATATTGTCAACTTGAAGTACTGTATTTACCTAATGGGGCTATAATCACGACAAAAAAGGAATCACTATGTTCAAAACCCTTCTTCTCTGGGTAGGCGGTGCGTTCATTGCACTTCAGGCGATACAGATCGATATTCCCAATCCCCCTTCCACGATCGACCCTGCCGATGAGATCCAAGCGCCTAAAGAGATCATGACAATGCTTCGTACCTCCTGCTACGACTGCCACTCCTACCAGACCAAAATGCCGTGGTACGGACATATCTCACCTGTCTCACTGGAGGTCAAAAGCCATATCAAAGAGGGACGTGAAGCAGTCAACTTTCAGGAGTGGGGAAACTATGACGAAGCAAAAAAACAGAAGATCTACAAAGGGATCGTCAAAACGATCAATTTCCGTATGCCTCTGCCGATGTATCTGATGATCCATGAAGATGCCAAACTGAACAGGCTACAAAGAGAGAAGATCAAGAAGTGGGCGAAAAGCCATTTAAAAGAGGAGGCGTACTGACACGCTGATATCCAATCAGCGTGTCAGTACTATTTCGGTTCGAGGTATGCCGGTATCTCGGAGTATCCTACCGCATCACCGATCACCGCACGAAGCTGCAACGTGTAACGTCCGGGATTGGTAATCTTTACATTTTCGATCACATATTCTCCATTTCTATTAGGAACATTGTTAAGCATCTGATCTTCCTGATCCGTATGTGGTCTCGTTAAAAGAAAAGTGACATTGGCATCGGCAACATTATTGCCCTGCTTATCTCTAATATGATAGACAAAACTGTTCTCTCCCTCATGTAGCACAACCGCATTCAATACTTTTTGTACCTTCGAGTTTTCTACTTCATAAGGTTTACGTACAGCATCGATCTCAATGGTATACTGCTTGTCAAAACGTGCTTTCTGTGCCAATATCTCGTTAATATTCAAATCGGCCTTTTGGTATTTCATCATAAATTCATTGGACTCTTGTACCGGCAAAGAGGAGGCATGTTTCACCGTCCAGTACCCAAGCGTGAGGCCTATCACGAGAAAGCCGAGTATCATATGTGGCCAGTATGATGTCTCTTTAGTTTTCTTTGCCATATCTAATCCTTCTATAGAGTGGTTTGAACATAAACATCCACATGACAAGGGCAGCACCTAAAAATACGATTGCTTGCACAACCCATAATCCTTGCCTTGTCTCCTTGATTGTCGAATCAAGTTTGACACCTTTGGCTGCTGCGATCTCATCTGCGATCTCAGAAACCCCTTGTACAACACCGATGGCATGCTTGTCTTCGACCTTATTTTTATCTACCGAAGCGATAACATCAATCGTTGCATCCAGTACATTTGATTTATCATACATTGATCTCACATCTTCCGAGGAAGGAATCAGAGCAACCCTTCCTCGTTTTTGGGATTTTTTTGTAATCAATGCAAACGGTGCAAATATAAACATCACGTAAGGCTTACTTGCATTTGCTTCATATCTTTTGCTATACGCTACCAAGTTGTATCTTTCAGGAAAGTGTTCATTGGTCGTTATCACATAAAGATGAATACCGGTCTTTGCCAATAATTCATCACCCATCCGGTCAACATACTCCGATGCGGCCTTGTTAAGAAGATCGTTTCTTAAAAAATGTGATTGTGCGTTTAGTAAAAGAGGTAAGCACAAAGCAAGCAAGGCAAGCCCTGCTCGTACTTTGTTCATGTAGTTATCCTACGTAAAGGTGGTTTGGAGTCAAAACTGCCCAAGCGGTATAGAGTGCTGTAATTACCATACCCCATCCGAGTACTTTGTCCATAATCGTAATCATTGTTTATCCTTTATGAATTACTTTGCATCTTTAAATGCAAACTTGGCATTATCTTTGCTGATCATTTTCACGTTGTCCAGACTACCGATAATCGGTGTCGGATCGTAAGGATTTTGTGCAGACTTCTGCTGAACACTAAGCCCCCATGTTGTAAGGAAAGCCAGGATTGAAAGCAAAAGCACTGTTGCAATCAGCATTCCTGTTACACCATTGAGTCCGAATACGGATCTATTTGTATTTTCTGCCATACGATACTCCTTAGTTTTTCAGAGACTGAATATACTCAGCCAGTGCTTTTTCTTGAACCGGTGTTACCATTGTCTTGAATGAAGGCATTCTACCAATGATACCTTTTTTACCATGCTCAAGTACATGTTGTACTAGTGTCAGATCGTATGCTGCAAGGTTCGGTGCCATACCGTTGTTCCCTTTGCCATCCGCTCCATGACAGGAAGCACAAGCCGCGAATGCTGCAGGCTGCTCACCCTTCATACCGCCGGCAATCCACGCGGCGATATCTTCAGCATCTTTTCCGGACGCCATACCGGGAGGCATCGCACCCATAGGATAACCAAGCTGATTCTGACCATTGTTGATCACGTGAAGAATCTGCTCTTTGGTCATTCTCGCACCGAAATCCTGAGCTTTTCCGGAGAGTCCGTCGCCGGTCGTTCCGTGACAAGGTGCACACTGTACTAGGAAGATAGACTCACCCATCTGCTGAAGTGTCGCTTTGTCCGCATTTTTATGCATCTCTTCAAACTTCTTGTTATAGGATTTTACCTCTTCATTCCACTGTCCGATCTGACTGAAGGCATTGACAGGATATCCTACTGTCCAATACCACAGTGCCCAGATCAGTGTCCCCAGGAAAGAGTAAGCCCATCCGGCAGGCAGTTCATTTTTATATTCACCGATACCATCCCAGTTCTCTTCAGCAAGCTCACCACTTGCTTTGTCCGTTTTCATCTGAGAGATATATTTTGCTGACACTCCTGTAGCCAGTGTTGCGATCACGATCGCACCAATCATCGTCAGCAAGTTGATCGGATCGCTCAGATCAATGTGCATCTGCTTGACAACAATTAGTGTTGCGATGATCAACACCGCTGCAAATGCCAACGCTTTTACAATTAACGAGTTCATTTATTTTTCTCCTTTTTATCACTCGGAATCGGATCACTCGTATTGACCGGGGTGGAATCGATCTCGTCATCGAGTGCGATCTTCCCCAGTTTTTCGTAATCCTTCTCCCCTTTCTTTTCACTCCTGTACAGGTAAACAATATACCCGTACAATGCGATTACCAAAAAAATGGTCATAAAGAAACTGGCATAGCCTTGAAGTTCTCTAATACCCATTATGCCTACTTCGCTGCGTAACGACTATCACCCAAACTGTTAAGATATGCAATCAGTGCAACAATCTCAGGGATCTCACCTTTTGCAACTGCATCTTTAACATCTTGGTTCTTCATATTCGCTGCAATCTTTTTTGCTTCTTCAAGGACTTTTGGCATATATTTTTCAAATGCCTCTTTGCCCGGCTGAATATCATCACCATATGGTGTGTTGAAGATATTTTTGACAGTTACAGCTTCAGCATATGCTGTCGCAATATCAGCTTTGTTCTTGAACATATGCTTGTATGCAGGCATAATAGAACCCGGTACGACTGACGTAGGCTCCCACATATGGTTTTCATGCCAGTCGGTCGTTCTGTAGTTCCCTACACGGTGCAGATCAGGACCGGTTCTTTTAGAACCCCACAGGAACGGTCTGTCATACGCATACTCTCCAGAGAGCGAATACTGTCCGTATCTGTCTGTTTCCGCTTTGAACGGACGGATCAGCTGAGAGTGACAAGCGATACAGTTGTCTTTTTTGTAAACCTCTTTCCCTGCAAGCTCAAGAACAGTATAAGGACGGAGTCCCGCTACCGGTCTGGATGCTTCGGCAAAGTTTGGCAGGATCTCGATGAGACCTGCGAACGCGATGACCAAAAATACACCTACCGCAAAGAAGAACGGATTTTTCTCTAACCAATGAAACATAACCTACCTCCTTATGCCATAGGTGATCTGAACTGTGGCTCTTCTGTCAATTCTTTAGAAGAGGTCATTGTTTTGATCATATTGTAAGCGAACATTACAAATCCTGTCAGGAACAGTACTCCTGCAAGTGCTCTGATCGCATAGTAAGGATGGAGTACTGTTACCGTATCGATGAATGAATACATCAGGTTACCGTACTCATCAACCGCTCTCCACATCATACCTTGCGTGATCCCTGCGATCCACATAGAGGTAAAGTAGAGAACAACCGCTGTTGTCTGAATCCAGAACTGTGCTTCGATAAGCTTCTTGGAGTAGATCTCACGTTTGAACATACGAGGAGCCA
>CAYPWA010000037.1:0-8685 GCA_964414325.1 uncultured Sulfurovum sp.
TAACTCTGACGAGAGTATCGGTAATCTCATTGCCGAAGCGATGGAAAAAGTGGGTAAAGACGGTGTCATTACAGTTGAAGAGGCCAAAGGGATCAATGATGATCTTGAAGTGGTCGAAGGTATGCAGTTTGACAGGGGATACCTCTCTCCATACTTTGTGACCAATTCTGAGAAGATGACGTGCGAGCTTGAGAACCCGCTGCTGCTCATCACTGACGGCAAGATCACTTCACTCAAAGATCTGATCCCTGTGCTTGAGCAGATCCAGCAAAGCGGTAGACCGCTGCTGATCATCGCGGATGATGTAGAGGGTGAAGCGCTGGCGACACTGGTACTCAACAGACTCAAAGGCGTACTCAACATCGCAGCGGTCAAAGCACCCGGATTTGGTGACAGGAAAAAAGAGATGCTCAAGGACATTGCGATCCTCACCGGTGGTAACGTCATCACCGAAGAGCTGGGACTCAGCCTTGACAAGGCGACACTGGCTGACCTCGGTCAGGCAGGACGTGTAGTGATCGACAAAGACAATACGGTCATCGTAGATGGCAAGGGTGACTCATCTGCGGTTGAAGCGCGTGTCAAAGAGATCCGTATCCAGATCGAGAACACGACCAGCGAGTATGACAAAGAGAAGCTCCAGGAGAGACTGGCGAAGCTCTCCGGCGGTGTCGCGGTCATCAAGGTCGGTGCGGCAACTGAGACCGAGATGAAAGAGAAGAAAGACAGAGTCGATGATGCACTCTCCGCGACCAAAGCGGCTGTAGATGAGGGGATTGTCATCGGTGGTGGTGCAGCGCTTATCAAAGCATCCAAAGCGGTCAATCTGGATCTCTGCGGTGACGAACAGGTCGGTGCGGACATCATCCTCAGAGCGGTCTATGCACCTATGAAACAGATCGCGGAGAATGCCGGATTTGATGCCGGTGTGGTCGCTGACAAGATCGCCAACTCCGATGAAGCGAACTTTGGCTTCAATGCGGCAAGCGGTGAATATGTCGATATGTTCGAAGCAGGGATCATCGATCCTCTTAAAGTCGAGCGTGTCGCACTGCAGAACGCTACATCCGTAGCTAGCCTACTGTTGACAACCGAAGCGACTGTCTCAGACATCAAAGAAGAGCCAACTCCGGCTCCTGCTATGCCTGACATGGGAGGCATGGGCGGCATGGGCGGTATGATGTAAGAAGCTCACGGCTTCTTACACCCCCCCTCTTGCCACACAACTTGCTTCTATCTTCTTATTAATTCCTGAAACTCATACGCCGGTTGCGGTTTGCCGAAGTAATATCCTTGCAGATAGTCACATCCAAATGATGCTAACATCTCTGCCATTTTTTGATTCTCGATCCCCTCGACAACAATCTTCATTCCCAAAGTATGCCCCAGATCGATCATCGCTTTAACAATACGCTGATCCTCTTCATTGATTAAAACATAATCTACCAGTGATTTATCGATCTTCAGAATATCTGCGGGAAACTGCTTAAGATAGGAGAAAGAGGTATATCCCGTTCCAAAATCATCCAACGAAAGAGACACTCCCAGTTTTTTCAGCCCGTGTAGCTGTCGATCCGCCTGACTTTCATTCTCCATTGCGGTACCTTCGGTAATCTCGAACTTGATAAGCTCTGGAGGAACCTGATGCTCCATAAGCTGTTGTGTCACATGCTCGACAAATCCGTCAGACTCTATCTCAAGCAAAGACATATTGATCGAAACCTCAATGGGCTTGAACTTGAACATCTCCCATCGCTTCTGCTGTTTAAGCACTTCTGATAGTACATAGCGTCCCAATTCGATGATTGAGCCAGACTTTTCAAGCATCGGGATAAAAAGATCCGGAGGGATATAGCCATGTATCGGATGCTTCCACCGTATCAATGCTTCCGCTGCGACAACCTCATGATCTTTGGTACGTACGATCGGCTGATAATAAACTTCAAACTCCTCTTTTCCTATCGCATCATGTACCGCACTGAATATCTCCATCTCATCATATCGTGCTTCTTCCTCATTTCTCATATAAATATGAATATGTCCATAACCACTCTTCTGTGCCTCTGTCAATGCCTTGTATGTCAAATCCATAAGATTCAACGTAGATCCACTATCCGGATAGATACTGATTCCAATGGAAGCAGTCAGGTGAAAAGGAACATCGTTTAACTTATAGAAACGGCTCAACTCCTTTTGTATCTCTTTAGCGATAACAACTACTTCATCGACTGTTTCGACAATCGGAAGACACAGAAGGAAGTTATTACTGAACGTATGATAGACATAATAGTCATTTACCTTTGCATGCTGTTCAAGATACTGTCCAAAGTGTATCAGAATATTTTCACTCTGTTCATATCCTATAATCCCTCTGATTTGAGAAATATTGTCAATATCTATCAGTGCTAATGCCAATTTTTTATTATGTAGGTGTATCTTTGAGAAAAGTTTGCTCAGGTCTGCTTTTGCCTGAAGCTGATTCGGTAAGTTCGTCAGTTTATGCCGATAGGCTACTTGACTACGTTCATATTCTTTCCGTAGGTCATGGATCGTGATCATCTTGGACCATCTAAACATCTCTTTACTTTCTGCTCTACGATCGATATAGAGATTGACCGGAATACTATATTGTCCTTCTACGGGCAAAAGACTGGATTGTGGGAAAGAGTGCATCTTATCACTATCATCACTGTACACCTGCTCAATAAACTGATCAAGGGGTATCCACTCTTTCTTGATACGTACCTTTGGCATAGGATCAAGTGGCTTTTCAAAATATTCATCCGGTAGAGAAAGAAGATTTCGCAGCGCGGTATTAGCATACATGACTCTGTTCTCATCAGATAGCACCAAGATCGCATCCTCAGAAATATCAAAGGCTTTTTTGAACATCGATATTTTTGATTCGACCCTTTTTTTCAATGCATTCTTACGTCGATATATAACAAATATTATAATAAGTGATACAATCAGTGCGGCACATAGCACTACTGTATCCAACGAAAAATTCATCTATTTATTCCTTCGATCGTTCAAATATCGATCTACGATCTATACTTCTTGAGAGAATACCTGCAAGATCATCGACAATCCATATATCATATCTCTTTTTTACTTAATCCGTCTCTTTTTTCCATGGAGATACACACTGCCTCAATCCTAGCAAAAGCATCTTCTATCACAAACCATTCGTCTTTGGATATTTTCTCGAGTGTCACCGGTTTTCCCTCCTTGGAGACCTGTGCCCACCCGGTTTTACACTGCAGTGTTGGATCAGAAAGCTTAAACTGCTCATAGAGATGATTTGCTTGCTGCTCTTTGCCTCCCAGCACGAATCCTATACTCTGTGCGTATCGCTCATAAAGACGGATCGGTTCGCCTTCATACTGCTTGATACGATAATGCATCGTACGGGAAAACTCTTCTTTGATACGATCAAATGCTTCAGCCGTCTGCGCTAGTCTTCGCTTCGGGGCATGCTGTGAAAAGAGTGCTTCCATATGATGCAACATCTGCTCTCTTTGGCTGATCGTCTGTGTAAATGCCCGTTCCATACGTTCATAAAGCTCATCGAGTGTATAAAGTACCTCATTCCTATCAGGTAAAATCATCTCGATCGCGGCACTGGGGGTTGGCGCACGCAGGTCGGCCACATGGTCGCTGATAAGCACATCCACTTCATGACCCACTGCACTGACCACCGGTGTCTGCATCTCAAAGAGTGCATCTGCCACCGGCTCTTCATTGAATGCCCACAGATCCTCTACCGAGCCTCCTCCGCGTCCGACAATGACCACATCCGCACCCAGCTTGTCTGCATATCGCAGGCTCTGCGCGATCTGCATGGCCGCATGCTCTCCCTGCACCAGCGTATCGACAATGATCACCTCCAATAACGGCCAGCGTTTCTCGATGATCTTGAGCATATCATACAGTGCGGCACTCTCTTTTGCCGTAACCAGTGCGATCTTTCGTATGACCTTGGGGATCGGCTTTTTCACACGGGGGTCAAAATAGCCTTTTTCTTTGAGTTTCTGCTTGAGCTGTTCATACGCCAGTGCCAGCGCCCCCTGCCCGTACGGTTCGATCTTGACCGTTTGGAACTGATACTCCCCTCGTGGTGTATAGACACTCACCGACCCCTCCACGACAATATGCATCCCCTTCTCGATACGGAACTTCATCCGCGCCACCGAAGAGCGCCACATCACGCACTTGAGGCTGCTTTTGTCATCTTTGATACTGAAGTAGAGATGTCCGGAGGTATGGTAGGTCACCGAAGCGACCTCCCCTTCGACCAATGTATGCATAAAAGTCGCTTCAAGCAGGGATTTGATCTTGGTATTGAGCGAGGAGACGGTCATCATATCCAAGGATGGCTCCTCACTAACGCTTTTGGGCTACCAAAAGCGTACTGATTCCCATTGAAAAGGATTTGACATATTTCATCTCAAATCCTGCTTCTTCAAGCTCTTGTGAGAGCATCTCGGTAGTGAGGAACTCTTCGATGGAATCGGGGAGATATTTGTAGGCTTCATAGTTTTTGGAGATGAGCCCGCCGATACGCGGCAGGATATTCTTCATCCCAAAGTCCACGACCTTGTCAAGGATACCGTTTCGTTCCTGCTTAGTAAACTCAAGGATTACTACAATCCCGCCCGGTTTAAGTGCACGATGGAACTCCTGCAATGCTTCTACACGATCGACCACATTACGGATACCGTAACTGATCGAGATCACGTCACTGCTTTCATCTTCGATGGGCAACGCTTGGGCTTTACCTTCGATAAACTCGGCGAAATCCACCTTCTTTTTGGCGACTTCAAGCATCCCTACGGAGGGATCGATGCCGACATAACGGTCGATCTTCACCCCGTTTTTTTGCGCCTGCTCTCTCCAGTAGATCAGTAGATCACCCGTCCCCGTAGCGACATCGGTCACCTGTGCAAGTTCAGGCTTGCCCAATATCTCAAATGCTTTGTCACACCCTTTTTTGCGCCACTGGATATCGATCCCCATACTCAGTACGCGATTTGCCAGATCGTACGTATCTGCGATGTTGTCGAACATCTCAACGATCTTGGCTTGCTTCTCTTCCTTGTCCGATAGTTTCTCAATCCCCACGCTCTCTGCTCCATATCATAAGATCCGCACCGCTTTTGGCTTGGTGCAGGAAGGTTAAATTCATCTCGATATTATAGGATAATTGATTGGTAGAGAGCTTAGGTGTCTGATAGATCAACAGCCAGTCGATACGCTCCTGCAGTGCACGTAGCATTCCCTCTCCTCCCTCGACCATTACAAATGACGGCAGGTCAAGAAACGAGAGATCATCACCGACTGTGACTTGACGACCCGGCACACCAAAAAGCGGGATATCTGTGTCAAAGTCATCCCCCTTGCTGTAGATTGTCACATCAGGTACCCTGCCGTCGGTAAAACGGCAATCCAAGGTCGGTCTGTCAGTGCGTACCGTATTGCCCCCGATCAGCAGTCTGTCACACACGCCACGCAACCGATGTACGTGCTCCAAAGACTCCTGGCAGCTAAGATACCCCCCGCCAATGCGTCCGTTGGTCGTCTGCGCCAGCTTAAAGAGCACAAAGGCACGCTCCTGCCAGATCACAAAGGATTCGATCAGTGCACGACACGCCTCTTCAAGGATACCGATAGTTACATTGGATAGTCTGCTTGCAGCTCCTCCGTGCCCTGCGATAGGGTCAACAGTGCCGATTACTACCCTTTTGAGTCCAAGTATTTGAAGCAGATTGGCACAGGAGGGTGTTTTGCCTTCGTGAGCACAGGGTTCAAGTGTCACATAGATTTCACACTCACTAAAAAATCCATCAGGTAAAGAAAGTAAAAATTCATGTGCAACTAAGGCATCCGTAGGGTCAAAATCTATTTTTGACCTTTCTATTGTCTCATATGCCATCACCAAAGCCATCACCTCTGCATGAGAGGTACCTGCCTTACGGTGTGCTTCAACGGCAAGTATCCTACCGTTTTTTACTACCACTGCACCTACTGCAGGATTGGGATATGTCAGAAGCTGGTATTTCCACGCTTCATCGAGGGCAAGACGCATATAAAATTCGTCGGTCATACCCTCTCCTGTCTCTTTTAGAATTCGAAGTAGGTCTTAACCGTACCCAGTTCACTGTATTTGAATGCTTTGTCACCCTCTTTGGTCTCGATCACGATCCCTTCGTCATCGGCACTTTTGAGCACGCCTTTGAGTTTGTCACCACCCAAGATTTTGGCTTTTACCTTATCTCCGATAGACTGCTTGAAGTGTTTAGGCTTGGTGAGTTTTCGCTCAATCCCCGGAGAGCTTACTTCAAGTCTATACTGTCCGTGCATAGGGGGATTGACATCGAGAAAGGGAGAGAGTTCGTTGGATATCTCGGCACACTTATCCAGAGAAATACCGCCCTCTTTGGTGATATAGACACGAAAGATTGTCTCATCGAACTCCGTAGCGGTCTCTATATCGTAGAGTGACGCACCGTTTGCCTCTACGATCTTGGCAATCTGCTCTTCAAGATTCATCTTCATTGTCCTTTTTACGCTGTGCGATCTGTTTAAACAGATCCTCCATACGACTCTGCTTCTCCAGCTGTTCATCGAACTCAAATGTAAAGCGTGGTGCCTTGAACCACCCTTCACTCTGTTTGCAGTGGTTCTGGATGTAGCCTGCTACGATACGCAGCTGCTTGAGCGCTTCGCGCTGCTCTTCATCGGTAAGGAAGGATTTATCCAGATAAACCTTCGCATCGCTTCTACCTCTGGAGCAAACCACATCGGTCACCAACAACGAATTGATACGGGTATCATCCAGTGTTGCCAATGCCTCGGGAATGATCTCCTTGAGTACCGACTCGACCCTGTGACGTTTGATCTCTTCTTGTGTCATACCATCAACCGATTACAGTGTCACTTTCTCTTCGACATCTTTGTAGGTCTCGATCACATCACCCTCTTTAATATCGTTGAAGTTCTCAAGCATGATACCACACTCATACCCGTTCTTGACCTCTTTGACATCATCCGTATGTCGTTTGAGAGAGGAGATGCTGCTTTCGTAAACCACCACACCGTCACGGATAAGTCTCGCTTTGGAGTTACGGGTAATGACCCCGTCCGTGACCTTACATCCCGCAATCGTACCGACCTTACCGACAACAAAGGTCTCTTTGACCTCTGCCTGACCGGTGACCTCTTCTTTGATGACTGGACTCATCAGTCCACCAAGGAGCGCTTTGACATCATCGATCAGGTCGTAGATGATATTGTAGGTGTTGATCTCAACACCCAACTCTTTGGCTTTCTTCTTCACTGATCCGGTCGGTCTGACATTGAAACCGAGAATCACTGCGTGCTCACTTGCGTCCGCCAGTGTCACGTCACTCTCTGTCACACCGCCCACACCTTCGTGGATGATGTTGACCTTAACCTCTTCATTGCGCAGCTTCTCAAGGCTTCCCTTGATCGCTTCAAGCGACCCTTGCACATCGGCTTTGATGATCACAGGCAGAGACTTGAGCTGTCCCTCCGCGATAAGTGCGGAGAGATCTTCCAAAGAGGCTTTGGTGGACTTGGAGAGCTGTTTGGCTCTCTCGTACTCCGCACGCTTCTCGGCAAGCTCTCGTACCTCTTTCTCCGAATCCATCGCTACGAGCACTTCACCCGCGCCCGGTACCTCGTTTAGCCCCACAACAGCGACAGGCGCACTTGGCGGTGCAGACTTGATGTTGTTCCCGTTGTCATCCTTGATGACCCTGACACGTCCGTAGGTCTGACCGACGATCACATTGTCACCGACGTTGAGCGTACCGTTTTTGATGATCACATTGGCTACAGGACCAAACCCTTTCTCCAATGAACTCTCGACCACGATCGCCTTTGCTTTGCGTGTCGGATCTGCCTGAAGTTCCATCACTTCGGCTTGTAACAGAATCGTCTCGAGAAGATCATCGATCCCCTCTCCGGTATGTGCGGAGACCGGAACGAACTCATACTCTCCACCCCAATCGGTCGCCATCACACCCAGTTCCGCCAGCTGTGACTTGACATTATCGGGATTGGCCTGCGGTTTGTCCATCTTGTTGATCGCAATGATCATCGGCACATCTGCCGCTTTGGTATGCGCGATCGCCTCTTTGGTCTGCGGCATCACACCGTCATCAGCAGCAACAACGATAATGACGATATCTGTCGCCTGCGCCCCGCGCGCTCTCATCTCGGTAAAGGCTTCGTGACCTGGGGTATCGACGAATGTGATCTTCTTGCCGTTCTTCTCCACCTGATAGGCACCTACGTGCTGTGTAATACCGCCGGCTTCCTTGTCTGCAACCTTGGCAGAACGGATCCTGTCAAGTAGTGAGGTCTTCCCGTGGTCAACGTGTCCCATGATCGTGATGACCGGTGGACGCTCCTCAAGATGCTCATCCTCAATCGCGTCATACCCCGCGACATAGTCAAGTGCATCAAGGGGATTCATCGTGGTTACTTCCACTTCAAACTCTTCGGCAAGAATCTCGATCTCGTCTTTGGAGAGGAAGTCATTCTTTGTCACCATCATACCGAGTGCGAAGAGTACCTTGATCACATCACCTGCGGTTTTACCAACCTTCTCGGCAAATTCATAGACCCTGACATTTTCAGGGATCTCTATAGAGGTCA
>CAYPWA010000038.1:0-8682 GCA_964414325.1 uncultured Sulfurovum sp.
GATGATGTGGTCGAACTCCTCTGCTACGGTGCGGACTTTATCAATATCGCCAGAGGATTTATGATCTCGGCAGGGTGTATTCGTGCAAGGGAGTGCAGCGGAGCAGGGGGACGAAACTGCCCCGTAGGTCTGGCAACGATGGATGAGAGTAAGCGGAGCAAGTTCCTCGTACAAGAGAAGTCCGGAAGTGTTGCCAACTACCACAATGCGCTCATCGAGAGTCTGCGTTCGCTCCTTGCCGTCATGGGTAAACGACATATCGATGAACTTTCAATGGAGGATCTTCATAACGATGAAGTTTAGTCTATTTGCTAAAGTTTAATGAGTGTAAATATTAAACCTTTGTTAAACTTCACTTTTTACAATACGGATAGAAACCTATTTGTAAGGAGCATAAGATGTTCAAGAAAAAACTTTCTCTTCTGGCACTGCCGCTGGTGGCGGCTGTATCGCTTCAGGCACAGAATCCTTTTGACGATCCGTTCTTCAACGATCCTTTCGGAGACGATATATTCAAGGAGATGATCCAGATGCAACAGCGTATGGATGAGATGTTCAAGCGTATGCAACAGCGTATGCATCAGCGATCCACCAGATTGGTCAGTCCGCTTGGTACCTACAAGCTGGCAGCACAGAGTCAGTTCGTAGATAAGGGTGATCACTATGAGATGGTTACCAACATTCCCCAAAGCAAAGAGAACCATATCGATATCAATACCGCCAACGGTATGCTCTCCATCACCGCCAAGATTGTCCATGAAAAGGAGGTCAAGGAGAATGGAATGGTCAGTACTTCCCGTTCGGTACAGATGTATCAGCAGAGTGCCTCTCTGCCTACCGATGCAGATGAGAACGGCATCAAGAGCCGTTTTGTAGACGGGAAGCTGGTGATTACGATCCCTAAGAAAAAGGCAGCGAAGCTGACATACAAACAGAGCTCGGCGGCATCTACATCCTCCAATCCTGCTGCGGTGAAACTGAGCCCGAAAAAAGAGGTCGTCGACCTGCCAAAGATTGACAAGGAACTCAAGCAGAAAGTAGAGCCCAAAGAGAGTTCCAAAGGTCAGAAACATGACTAAACAATAAGCTAAGTCAGAAGAGCGGTTTCCTCCGCTCTTGAATAGATGACACAATGGTGTACTGATACTTCATCATATTTTTCATCTTACTGCATACTATTTCACTCTTTTCGAAGGATGTTCCCCTCCGATGAAAAATTGAATAGATATCTGCTATAATTTTTATAATCTACATGGAAAAGGTTGATGTATGAAAAAGATCGCCATACTCTGCTCGGGCGGGGATGTTTCGGGGATGAACGCGGCGTTGAAGCGCTTTGTTGAATATGCCAGGATGAAAGGGGTGAGTCCCTACTTTGTCCGTGACGGTTTTGAAGGCTTGATTGATGACAGGATCGAAGAGGCGGACTATGGGGATGTCGCGGGCATCATCACCCGTGGAGGTACGGTGATCGGGTCGGCGCGTTCGGTGCGCTTTATGGAAGAGACGTATCGTAAAAAAGCGGTAGAGAATCTCCACCGTCACGGGATCGATGCCCTGGTGGTACTGGGCGGGGACGGATCGTTCAAAGGGATGAAAAAGCTCTGCGAGGAGAGTGATATCGCCTTTGCCGGAATCCCTGCGACGATCGACAACGACATCGCCGGAACGGAGTACACGCTGGGGGTAGATACTGCGCTCAATGTCATCAAATATGCCATCGATGCCATCCGCGATACGGCTTCCTCTTTCGGCAGGGCATTTGTGATCGAGACGATGGGAAGGGAGTGCGGCTATCTGGCATTGGTTTCCGCACTGACTAGCGGAGCGGAGATGTGTCTCATTCCGGAGATTCCCTACGACCTATCACATTACAAGAGACGGTTTCTCAAGGAGAAAGAGAAGGGAAGAGGCTACTTCATTGCCGTGCTCTCCGAAGCGCTGAGAAAGAGCGATGAGATCGGAGCTTGGTTCGAAAAAGAGATCGGCATGGAGTCACGGGTGACGGTACTTGGGCATATCCAACGAGGCGGCAACCCGACGGTCTATGACCGCATGATGGCGTTTCACTTCGTCACCAAAGCGATCGACGGACTGCTTGGAGGGGAGCACAGCAGTGTGGTCTGCTATGCCAAAGGCGGCTTTAGTTACCGTAGCATCGAGGAGGTGGCATTCAAAAAAGCAATGATTTCCGAAGAATTACTGCGTCTTGGCAGGGAGTTTGATAGAGGTTTATAACGGTGTAACAATAAGGAAGTACTTCTTGGTTGTCGATCTTTGGTGCGCAGGAGTGCGCACCTTATCACTTTAAAGAGAGAGTGCCTGTTTGATCCTCTCCTGATTGAGCTTTTTGATCAGTTTTGCCGAGAGCTCCTCATAGCGTGATGCATCGAGGTTGAGCTTTGCTTTGAGCGCTTCAAGGTCGGCATCTTCAGCCCAGGCACAAAGCAGTTTGAACTCCTTTTTGGTCAGTTTGACCTTGAGTGCGGCTTTGAGCTCCGCTTCCTCTTTGAGAGGGTGGATGAGCTTGTTGATATGTTTGGTGACTTCTTCTTGTAGTGTGTTCATAGTTTTCCTGTGTATTGGGGTCAGCGCTCTCGATGATGGAGACGATAGGTCTCATCGATCTCTTGCTGCATGGTTTCCTGGATCTTTTCGTACCAGTCATCAGGTGCGTTGGAGACATCGATAGTGGGCAGGAACTTGTAGTGTACCGTGCCGCTATGTCCGGTTTTGTCATGTTCGTTGAGTACATACTTGCTGCCGGTGATGACTACGGGCTGAACCTTGAGACCAAGCTTTTTGGCGATCATGTTGGTTCCCTGTTTGAAAGGCAGAAGCTTCTGTCCTTTGGCACGTGTCCCTTCAGGAAAGATCGCGACGGCGCGGTGCTTCTCTTCGAGTGATTCTTTGACATCCTTCATGAGCTTGATCAGACCCGCTTTCGAGCTGCGGTCTATCGATATCATATCACCGCCACGAAGTAGATTACCGAACCAAAGTGCCTCGAAGAGTTCTTTCTTGGCGACCCAGCGGAGGTGGTTGTTCTGCAGCGCTTCCATCGCGACAATATCGATGATGCCCTGATGGTTCATCAGGTAGAGATCTGCCTGAGGATCCATCTCTCCTTCCTGTACTGCTTTGGCTCCCATGAGGAACATGCTCAAGCGGTTGAGTTTGTGCATGATGATGCCCTTCTGTTTGGGGAAGAGGTGGATCGCGGGGATCATCAGAGCACCGGTAACAAACGAGATGACCGCTGCACCCCAGTAGAATCTAATTTTCGCAAAGATCTTCATCTTTTACCCATCCTATCATACCGTGTTGGTATTCGACTTTATTGAACTCAAGACGTTCACCAAGCAGTGGTGTGGTGTACTTTTCGGCGATTTTTGTGCTGATACCGCTCGTCTCCGTAGGGAGGATATAGAGCGGAGCACCTTGTTTGACACAGACCTTCTCTTTGGGGGTGTAGAAGGTCATCAGTGTGATAAAAGAGACCACACCGAGCACCAGGTAGAAGAAGTCCCGATAGATGAGAAACATCAGGAGAAAGAAGGCTGTCAATGCCATGAGCGAGTAACGCTTGAGCTTCTCGAAACTGTCATCCTTGGGGTTGAGATCACTCTGTGTCACGACCGTAGCATCCATCAACTCGACTGGCACTTCAAGGGAGATGTACTGCTGTTTGATCGTATTGAAGTAGCTGAACTTCAGCGCTTTCTGTGTCACGGGGACGACCACATAGAACTCTGCGGTAGCCTTGGCTCCGTGACGTTCAAGGTTCTCTACACCGGACTCCAGGACATCTGTAAGGTGCATATCTTCAAGGTTTGCTTCATAGGCTTCGACAGAGAGGGTGACAAGGTAGTTCTTTTCATCATAGTGCGAGACCTGACTGCCGCGTATTTTCATATCTGCCGCCAGTACACCGCAGAAGTCCTCACGCGGGGTGAGAGGAATGACGGGGATGGTGTAGGCATCCAGTATCATATTTGTATCTTCCGTATCGATATAGATACGGGGTATGGTGACCTCTCCGCTTTCGGGTGCTTTGTAGTAGAAAGTGTAGAAGTTGTCGTTCCCGTTGCGAATGACCAGCGGTTTGGTGGAGAGGGGATGGTTGCCACTGCCAGCTTCGAAACGGTAGTGCAGTTTGCTTTTTTTGGTACGTGTATCAATGATGGTCACGGGAAAGATCTGATCGGCATAGACCTTTTTGGGTACATAGCTGTACTTGAAAGTGCCCTCTGCGTGTATGGAGGTCAATGCGATCAGCAAAAGCCCCCATACAAGGGTGAAGGCGCGAAGAGAGGTCATCAGGCTTCAAATCCCTTGAGCATCTTGATCCCGTCCTCACTGCCGAGGATCGATTCGAGTGCCCGTTCGGGGTGGGGCATCAGCCCAAAGACATTCTTCGTTTCGTTGCAGACACCGGCGATGGAGGTCACCGAACCGTTGACGACCACACGGTTGCCTTCTTCGTCACAGTAGCGCAGCAGTACCTGACCGTTGGCTTCGAGCTTCTCAAGTCCTTCATCGTCTATGTAGTAGTTGCCGTCCGCATGGGCGATAGGGATGTTGAGCACCTCTCCCTTCTTGCATTGGTTCAAGAAGGTGTTCTCATTGTTCTCCACACGCAGCGTCTGGTGTTTGGAGATGAAGTGGAGGTTGTTATTGCGCTTGAGCGCCCCGGGAAGCAGTCCCGCTTCGGTTAGGATCTGGAAACCGTTACAGATCCCCAGTACTTTTCCGCCGTCCTCAGCGTACTTGGATACCGCTTTCATCACGGGTGAGAAGCGTGCGATGGAGCCTGAACGGAGGTAGTCCCCGTAGGAGAAACCGCCGGGTACGACGACCAGATCGATGCCAGCAGGGAGCTCCTCTGTTTCGTGCCAGACCAGTTCGGTCGTGTGTCCGAGCTTCTCGAAGGCATACTGCGTATCGAACTCACAGTTGGTTCCGGGAAATCGTAATACTGCTACTTTCATTACTTGATCTCGATGGTGTAGTCTTCGATGACTGTGTTGGCAAGGAGTGTCTCGCACATCTCTTTGACCTCCGCTTGGGCTTTGGACTTGTCATCCGTCTCAAGCTGCAGTACGATCTGTTTGCCGATGCGTACATCTTTTACACCGTCAAAGCCGAGTGAATCAAGCGCATGGTGTGCCGCCTTGCCTTGAGGGTCGAGTACCCCCTCTTTTAGAAATACGTTTACGATCGCTGTTGTCATTGGTTGTTCCCCCCTAAGATTCTGTTGAGCACCTCTTCGTATGCCACCTTGAGTCCGCCAAGACCCTTACGGAAGCGGTCTTTGTCCATACTCTCGCCGCTCTCGCTGTCCCAGAGTCTGAAGTTGTCCGGGCTGAGCTCGTCGATGAGGATAATGTTGCCGTCTATGTCGCGTCCGAACTCCAGCTTGAAGTCCACCAGTGTCAGTCCGCGCTCAGCATAGAAGGCTTTGAGCAGGTCGTTGATGCGTCTCGCCCAGTAGCGGATATACTCCAGTTCGGAAGCGTCTTTGACCAGTTCGAGGATGAGGCAGTGCTGGTCGTTGAGTTTGGGATCACCCAGTTCATCGTTCTTGTAGTCGAACTCTACCAGTGTGAAGGGCAGTACCTTGCCGTCCTCGATCCCGAGGTTTCGGCTGAGGCTTCCTGTGGCGATATTGCGCACGATTACTTCGATGAGGATCACATCGGCTTTTTTATGCAGCATATGGTTGTCATCGAGCATCTCGACGAAATGCGTGGGAACGCCTTTGGCGTTCAGATACTTGAAGAGCTCTGTGGAGATTTTGTTGTTGAGCGCTCCTTTGCCCGCCTCGCTTGACTTTTTCTCTCCATTGAAAGCGGTGAGATCGTCTTTGAACTCGGAGATATAGAGACCGGGATCTTCGGTAGACCAGATCTTCTTGGCTTTTCCTTCATATACGAGTGCTTTTTTGTCCATTTACTGTTTCCCTTTCTGTGTGATGATAAGTGCCTTGAGGATGTCGATCGCACTCTTGAGCTGTGCATCGTCGTAGATCATCTTTTCGGTGATCAGCTTTTTATCGACCGTGGCATTGTTCTCTTCGGATTTGGTGGTGTTGCTGTCGGATTTCACCGGCTTTTTACCGTCGAGTTTCTCAAGCTCTGTTTCAAGATGCTTCTTGAGATCCTTCTCTTTGAGCAGTACCGGATCTTCGGTGTATTCGATCTTGCCCAGATGAACGGTGATGTCAGGCGTAACCCCTTTGTTCTGGATGGTACGTCCGCTTGGCAGGTAGTAGCGTGCCACGGTGAGTTTAAGCGCTTCATCCTTGCCTACGGGCATTACGATCTGTACGGAGCCTTTACCGAAGGTTTTTTCACCTACGATGACAGAACGGTTGAAGTCCTGAAGCGCACCGGAGACGATCTCGCTTGCCGAAGCGGAACCGCCGTTGACCAGTGTCACGATAGGGGTCTTGGTATCGGTACCTTCTTTATGCGCCATATATTCGATATTTTCCCGTTTGTCACGTCCTTTCTGGCTGACAATCACACCGTGGTCTACGAACATATCGACCAGTCCCGTTGCCTGATCAAGCAGACCTCCGGGGTTGTTACGTAGATCGAGGATGATCCCTTTGGTACCGTTATGATCGGCAATGGCTTTTTTGACACTCTCGACGACTTTCTGGTCGAAAGAGGCGACATGCAGGTAGAGGATACCGTCGGCACCTTCGATCTTTTTGGGGTAGACCGAGTCGATCTTGATGATATCTCTGGTGATCTTGATCTTGAGCGGTTTGGGCTCTTTCTTGCGGATGATGGTCAGCACGATGTCGGTACCGGGCTTGCCGCGCATCAGTTTGACCGCCTCGTCGATGTTCATCCCCAGTGTCGCTTTGTCGTCGATCTTGAGGATGATATCACCGGCTTTAACGCCTGCCTTCATCGCGGGTGTGCCCTCCAGAGGGGCGATGACAGTTAGCGCTCCTTCTTTCATCCCTACGGAGATCCCGAGTCCTCCGAACTCACCCTTGGTCTGGACGGTCAGGTCTTTGTAGGATTTGGTATCCATAAAGGTGGAGTGGGCATCAAGATTGCTCATCAAGCCTTTCAATGCTTTATCTACAAGGGTAGTTGTATTGACATCATCGACATACTCTTTTTCGATAAGGTTTAGGATCTGGGTAAATTTGATATAGGCTTCCAGTTTCTCTTTCGCAGAGGATTCCTTAGTCTCCTTTGCCTGTGCAAAGCCGCCGAAGAGATAGGCTGCTGTCAGCGTGGAGAGAAGTCCGGTAGCGATGATCTTTTTACTTTTTTGTATCATATGATAGGTACTCCGATTATTGAGGTAATATTTTATAGAAATCTCACTAAGAGGTTGCTGTTTTGGCAGTATAGGCAAAGAGCGTAAACGGGAGTTAAATCATCAATTTGGTGTACTTTTAAGCTTGTTTTAAATAAATTAATAAAAATTGCTAAGGAAACTTGACAATGACTGACTAAACTTGGTATAATACGCCCAGTTCAAACCAATATAAGGAAGCCAAAATGAGTATTTTAGAGAAGTTAACGAACCAGATGCAGGAGACGATCGAATCGGGGGTCTCTCTGGCACTGCACAATAAAAATCAGGAAGTAGAGCCTATCCATCTTGTATGGGCATTGCTGACCAACAGCAACTCCATCCTCAATCAGGCACTCAACAAAATGGGTGCCGAGAGAGCGGCGATAGAGCTTGAAGCGAAGAGTGTTGCGAACAAGCTGCCGCAGGTCTCAACCGTGACCAAAGAGAACATCAAGTTGGGACAGAACCTTGTGCGTTCACTCCAGAACGCCGAGGGTGTGATGACCGCCAACGGTGATCAGTACCTTGCTGTGGATACATGGCTTGTCGCCAACGTCAACGAGAGCTTTATTCGTGACGTGATCGGCAAATATGTGGATATCAGCGAGTTCCAAAAAACACTTGAGTCCATCAGGGGCGGCAAGCAGATCGATTCACAGTCAGCCGATGAGACACTCGAAGCGTTGGCACAGTACGGTGTCGACCTGAACCAAAAGGCGCTTGACGGAGAGCTCGATCCGGTCATCGGACGTGACGAAGAGGTACAGCGCGTGATGCAGATCCTCATCCGTAAGACCAAGAACAACCCTATCCTTATCGGTGAACCGGGAACCGGTAAAACCGCGATCGTTGAGGGACTGGCACAGCGTATCGTCAACAAGGAGGTACCGTTGAGCCTTCAGAGCATGCGTGTTATCTCACTCGATATGAGCCGTCTGATCGCAGGAGCGAAGTACCGCGGTGAGTTCGAGGATAGACTCAAAGCGGTCGTAGACGAGGTCAAAGAGGCGGGTAATGTGATCCTCTTTATAGATGAGATCCACACCATTGTCGGTGCGGGTGCAAGCGAGGGGAGCATGGATGCGGCGAACATCCTCAAGCCGGCACTGGCACGCGGGGAGCTGCACACCATTGGTGCGACCACGCTCAAGGAGTACAGAAAGTACTTCGAAAAGGATGCCGCGCTTCAGAGACGTTTCCAACCGGTCAAGGTAGATGAGCCTAGCATCAATGAAGCACTCCAAATCCTCAGAGGGATCAAAGAGCGTCTGGAGACACACCACAACGTGATGATCACTGATGGTGCACTTGTAGCTGCGGCGAAGCTGAGCGACCGCTATATTACCGACAGGTTTC
>CAYPWA010000039.1:0-8607 GCA_964414325.1 uncultured Sulfurovum sp.
AAAAAATCGAAACGATCATCGGACTGAACAAAGAGAAAGAGAATCTGGGGATGGTTTCTTTGCATCAAACCAGAGAACTGTTGATGGATGCGGGTGCGATCTTGCTGGATGTCCGACCCCCGGCGAAGGTCAGCGGTGAGAACGCTCAGGAAGCAGGTATCGCAAGTGCCTACTACACTCCCTACCCCGAGTTTAACAATTATCTAGATGAACTCCCTTCAGACCATACAACACCTATCGTCGTAGCTTGCCTGAAAGGGTGGTTCGCCAACCGTATCATGGGATACCTTGAGATGATGGGATATGAAAATGTCTATGTACTCGATACCAGTATCGAGGATCTGATCGAAGTGCACCATGCACATGCGGACAAATAGGCGATAAACTCCAACAAAAGGGCAGAAACGGATTCTGCCCCTACATTCTCCCTATCTCCCTAATACAGATACTTCCAACCTCCTATCCGTTATAATACAACATGATCAATACATTGAAAAGAAACCCCTTTACGGTGGTACTCTCCGGCGGTGGTGCGCTTGGTATCGCACATCTTGGTGTATTGCACGATATAGAGGAGTACGGGCTCGTTCCCTCTGAGATCGTAGGTACGAGTATGGGCGGTATCATCGGTGCCTGTCTGGCAATCGGTATGAAGGAACGGGAGATATATGGTCAGATATGTGATTTCGTCAAGGTCTCCAACTGGATTAAGTTCTCCTTTTCGGGCAATGCCATCGTGGACAATGACCGTATCGCCGCTATCTTTGAGGAACTCTTCTCAGATCGAAAGATGCATCAGACACAGATCCCACTCAAGCTCATCACGACCAATCTCAAGACCGGGCACAAACGGGTCTTTACCTCAAATGATGATCTCTTCATCCGCGATGCCGTACTGGCGACCATGGCGATACCGGGAGTCTTTGAAGAGCATACCATCGAAGGAGAGGTCTACGGGGACGGATTTTTGTGTGAAAACCTTGGCGTAAGCGAAGCGGAACATGATCTTGTGCTTGCCGTGGATGTACTTGGAGAAGGCTCTTTTGAGAAGGCACTACCGGACAATTTTTTCAAAACACACAATGTGATGGAGATGTTCGAGCGCTCTATGCGTCTGCTCATCTACAACCAGACCCGCACCACCCTTGCCTACACAAAGAGACGAATCATACTCATAGAACCGGATACCAAAGCGTTCAGTACCTACCAGTTCCATAAACACGCGCAGATACGAGAACTCGGGCTGGGACTGCTCGCACAAGCCAAAGAGATTGTACCATGATCACCGGCGCGCTCGGATATATCGTCGTCTTGCTGACACTCACCGTACTGATCGTCTATACCGAGAAGCGTACCCGCCACAGGCTCTTTGAGTATCTGCCCTCCATTGTCATCCTCTACTTCACCGTGATGCTCCTCTCCTCGCTGGGCGTATGGCAAAAGAGTTCCGAGATCACGGCACTCTACAAAACACTCAAGTCCAACCTCCTCCCTGCGATGATCTTCCTCATGCTGCTCTCGGCTGACCTCCGGCAGATAGGAAGGCTCGGCAAAAAGATGCTGCTGACATTTGGGCTTGCTTCTGTAAGTATCTCTGTAGGTTTCATCGGGATGTTCGCACTCTTTCATCATGCATTCGGATCACCCGATGCGTGGAAACCCTTTGCGGCACTGGCAGGATCATGGATGGGGGGTACGGGCAATATGGTCGCCATACAGGGAGCGCTGGAACTGCCCGATGCCGATATGGGCTATGCCCTGCTGATCGACTCGATCGACTATGCGATCTGGGTGATGATCCTGCTTTCTCTTGTGCCGTTTGCCACACGATTCAACCGCTGGAGCGGTGCGGATACACGCATCATCGATGAGATAGGTACGACCCTCGCCAAACAGGAGGCGCAACGCGGCACCTTCACACTTAGATCTGCAACCATCCTTACTGCACTTGCAATCGTTGTCTCTGTCGGGTCGCAGTATCTTGCCGCTTTTTTACCCGTGACCGACTTCCTCACCCATACCACTTGGGTGGTGATACTCGCCACACTTGCGGGGATCGCAGGAGCGATGACACCTGTGGGCAGGATCGGCGGTGCCTCACAGATGGGGACAATGCTGCTCTATCTTATCGTTGCACTTATCGCCTCACGTGCCGACTTTGCACAGTTGGCGGAGGCACCGCTCTACATTTCGGCAGGGTTTGTAATTATCGCTATCCATGTAGCGGTGATGGTACTCTTCGCCAAACTCTTCAGACTTGACCTCTTCTCTCTTGGTGTCGCCTCACTGGCAAACATCGGCGGTGTCGCCTCCGCCCCCATCCTCGCCTCCGCCTACTCAAAAGCACTCATCCCTATCGGTGTACTGATGGCGATGATGGGGTACATCGTAGGGACATTTGGAGGCTTGATGGTAGGGAAGGTTCTGGAGATGATCGCGAACGGATAGCTCTTCTTTTTCGTTTTCAATATTGTAAGCTATAATAACATAACACTGAAACATGGGGAGACAAAGAGTGGAATGTTCCAGGGAAGAGCTTCTTAAAGGTCTTAAAGAGTTATCTATTCTTTATGTTGAAGATGATCCTCTTGTTAGAAAAAGTACACATACCTTTCTCTCTATGTACTTCGATAAGATCGATATTGCGTATGAAGGTAAAGAAGGTTTGCAACTATATCGTTCTTACCATAATACCCACCATAAATACTATGATATTATACTCACAGACCTTCAAATGCCCCGTATGAACGGCATTGAACTGATCCATGAGATACGCAGAATCAATAAACGTCAAAATATTATTGTTATTACGGCTCATAATGAAACAGATTATCTACTCAAGCTCATTGAACTGGAGATAAGCCATATCATTATCAAACCTCTTGAAATAGAACGTTTTGAAAAAGTTTTTGGCAAAGTATATGATATTATCAGACAAAAAAAAGAATTGAAAATATTGCATAACCGTCTTGAAAAAGCCAAGATCATTGCAGAAGAAGCTAGCAGACAAAAAAGTAGATTTCTTGCCAATATGTCCCATGAGATTCGAACACCACTCAATGCTATCACAGGATTCATTACACTGCTGGAAGAGATGGAAACGGATACCACCAAGCAGAGGTATCTTAAGGTGATCCATAATGCATCTGATTCACTGCTTGAAATCATCAATGACATTCTTGATCTCAGTAAAATCGAGAACGGTGCCATCAACATAGAACCTGTTAACTTTGATCCTTATATAGAACTGGTGACAACGGCCGAACTTTTTAAGACAAAGGCAGTAGTCGAAGAGAAACATTTCGAGCTTGATTACGATCACAATATACCAAGCGTACTTTTTGCAGATATTCTGAGAATAAAGCAGATATACATCAATCTACTCTCCAACGCCTTGAAGTTTACACCATCTGGAGGGTACATCCACTCCTCCATATGGTATAGAGATGCACAACTTTATATTGTGGTTGAAGATAACGGAATTGGTATTTCGGAGGAAAAACAGGAAATCATCTTCTCTCCCTTCACACAAGTAGACAATTCTACAACACGCCATTATGGTGGGACTGGTCTTGGGCTGAGTATATCATATGAACTGACAAAACTAATGAATGGAAGACTTGAGGTAAAAAGTCGAGAAGGGAAAGGAAGTATTTTTACCCTCACTGTACCGGTTCAAAAAGGTACAGTAGCACATATGGAACAACTAAACAGAACCAGTAACATTACGTTGTACGGGCATATCCTTATCGTAGAAGACCATGAAGCAAATCGTCTTCTTTTAGGTGTGATTTTGGAGAATGCCGGTTTGACCTGGGAAACTGCTTCAAATGGCTTGGAAGCTTTGCAAAAATTTAAAAAGGGATCGTTTGACCTTATCCTTATGGATGAGAATATGCCTAAAATGGGAGGACAGGAAACACTAAAAGCCTTTCTCACCATCGAATCAAGTAAACAGTTGAAACATACACCGGTTATTGCTCTAACAGCCAATGCCCTGCATGGAGATAGGGATATATTCCTGAATGCCGGGTTTGATGACTATCTAAGTAAACCTATCGATCCGCAGAAGCTTATCAGTTTGCTCTCACTCTATCTTAAGAAGAGAGGTTGATATGATTCAAACTTATTTGGAAAATGATAGATCCATCATTGAAAAGAAAATCAAACTGACCCTCAAAATTTTTAAAATGATTATGTTTGTTATTGGCGGTGCTGCATTCATGCGTCTCTATGAACATGATACCATTCAATTCATAGCCGATATTCTTCTGGTTGTCATCGTCACCTATGCATATGTTAAGCTTGCATCAAATTATAAATACTATCTTTATTCTATACGGATTGTTTTCACCACTTCCATACTTATGACTCTGTTCCTTTTCTACAACCATCCGGAACTTCCTATAAAATTTATCTGGTTCTCTACCGTAGCTTATTTTATCTTCTATCTTTTCGATAAACAAGAGGCACAATACTGGATATGGTTGATCGGTCTGCTTTTGTTGGTTCTCTATATTTTTTGGCCTGAAATAATAGGATTGACAGTGAAAGACTATATGATATGGATATTGAATCTGGTGATCGTTCTGATGGTCTCATCCTGGTATGCGTCTTTTGAGAAGGAATCCTCTCGTAAAATGAAGATATCTCAATACAAGCTTGCCGATATGGTTAAGAAAAGGACAGAACAACTCACCGAAAAGACAATTGCTCTGGAGAGAAAAACACAGGAGTTGGAGGAGTTGAACAAAGATTTGGAAAAGCGTATTGCCGCAAAGATCTCGCAGATAAGAGAACACGAACAACTTCTGTTCCGCCAGGCAAAATATGCACAGATGGGAGAGATACTCAACATGATTGCACACCAATGGAGACAACCGCTTAGTGCAATTTCCACTGCTAATGCAACGATACAGTTCCACCTAAAAAACAATAAGCTGGACACTTATGCAATAGCGGAAAGAAGTGATGACATTGTCACCTTTGTACGGCACCTCTCCTCTTCTATCGATGATTTTCGAAGCTTTTTCCGACAAGATAAAGAAAAAAGTATAGTCTCATTCAATCAAATTATCGATAATAGTGTTGAGCTTGTGGGGGCATTGCTCAAAAACCACAATATTTCTCTCTATATTGATGAGCAATGCAAGTGCACCATTTATACCTATAAAAATGAACTCCTCCATGTGGTACTAAACCTGATTAAAAATGCCGAAGATGAACTTCTTTCCCGTAATGTTGAAAAACCAAGTATATATATTCGGACCTTTCATCTCGATGGAGATGTAGTAATGGAGATAGAGGACAATGCTGGTGGTATCGAACCTCATTATATGGAAAAGATATTCGATCCTTATTTTACGACCAAAGAAGAGAGTGGAGGAACTGGACTGGGACTTTACATGTCCCGAATAATTATAGAGGAACACTGTAATGGAAAACTTGATGTCAAAAATGGAGAAAAAGGTGCTCTCTTTCAGCTCCGTTTTCAAACACTTGGATTCTAATCGTATGAAAGTTCAGAAGAACGCAAAGTATTAAAATAGCATTCTCCTCTAAGAACAACTTCGATTGCATCGATTATTTTATCTGCGACATCTCCTTTATTGAGATAACCGGAAGCACCATACTGAAGCACTTTATTACCATAAGGATCTTCAGGGTAACCACTCATAATAAGAACCGGAAGTGTTGGGTGAGACGCTATCAGTTGTTGAAGATGAAGAAAACCATTCTCGTTGCCAAGGTTGAGATCGAGGATTAATAGATCGATAGACGAGATTTCAAGTTGTTCAATAAGTGAGTCGTATGAGTCTGCAGTAAAAGAGACTTCCATCCTATCATGCATCTCTATAAGCATAGAGAGAGAATCTCTTACTACATCATGATCATCGACGATCGCTACTTGTATCATATGAGCACTCCCCTTTCAAATATCCTGCAAATAGAGAATATTCCTTAAAGCCTTACGAATAGCATCGCAGTCTTGATACCCTTCAAGTGCCAAAAGTGCTTCCGCAAGACGATGATTGCCAAGATTTGAAAAAAGCCCTTTAAGTGCATGCAGTGTGTTTTGACACTTACTCATATCTCTATGTTTATTTGTCAATATCTTGCGAAGGCGTTCTAACTCTCTTTCAATATTATCTTTACCTGACAAAAGAAGACGTTCACACTGTTCTTCACTGAATCCAAATGCTTTGAATCGTCTCTCTGCTATCTCCAATGTCTCTTTAATAACACTCTCCACTTCCCATCTCCCATACCTCTTCTTCTCTTATTATATCAGATAATATACTTTCTCTCAAGAGGCAAAATATCATCATCTTGTTCGTTGATATTTCCTGTTTTGTGAATATGAATTACGATGTGTCGTTGAAGATCTGTTTTGAGATCGTGTACTTCGTCTATATTGACGGTCACTGTTCCTATAGTGATCTTTTTGGCGATAGGAGGTGTGATTTCTCGTTGATCTTCTTGTCGTATGCTCTCTACTACGATAACGGTGACCGTTTCTGTAGCGTTCACGATTCTGGTACTGATGTCTGTTCTGATAGTATCCGTAGCGCCCTACCTGTGCTCTGTAGCGTCTGCCGTTATAGTAACGGTATCCACGATGATAGTAGTGCCCGCCATAATAACGATGTCCATGGTAGTAGTAATATCCGTGGCGATAGTAGCCTCCGTAGTAATACCTTCCTCCATAATAGTAATAGGGTCTGTTGTAGTAGTAGGGGTACGAGTAGACCATCGATGCTCCTACCGCACCGACAGCCGTACCTGTGGCAAATGCCTGTTGTTCCGGCGTACATCCGCTAAAGAGGAGTGTGGAAGCCAACGCTCCTATCGTGACCATGTGTCTTATACTGTACTTCTTCATAACGTTTCCTTTAAGGTTTACATTATAACACTTTATCCTATTACTGTGAAGTGATTGTGGGTTAACCTCACTTTGGGTAAAATCTTGAAAATGAAACATAAAGGATATTGACGTGCCACTGACCGAAGAACAGCGTGTCGAGATCGAAAAAAAGGCAGACTACATCACCCAAAAAGAGCGGCTTGTTGTCAAACGCAAGGCACTTTTGATAGACCTCGAACACGCTCAAGACAGTGTCGAAGAGGGATTGATCCTCGAAAAGCGTGAAAGACTTGCCACTCAGATCAAAACCCTTGCGGCAAATATACGACAGATCGAAGCGTGGGAAGCGGAAGCGACAGAGGGATGAAGATACGCTCGATACGCACCCTCCCCTTCAAGGCGCCGCTTAAACACCCTTTTGTCACCGCGCTGCGACGTGTAGAGGCGCTGGAGGATCTGATCGTCATCATCACCTGCGATGACGGGAGTGTGGGCTACGGTGAAGGTGCCCCTACCCCACAGATCACCGGAGAGACGATGGGATCGATGCGTGCGGCTGTTGAATTCATCGCACCGCATCTGATTGGCAGAGAGATTGAAGATCTGGAGGATCTACTCTCCCTTGTCCATGCGACCATCAAAGGCAACACCACCGCCAAATCCGCTATTGAGATCGCACTCTACGACCTTGTGGCCAAGCAGTCACAACAGCCGCTCTACCGTCTTCTCGGCGGCACACAGCGGCACTTTACGACCGACATCACCATCAGTATGGGTGGTGTAGATGAGATGATCACACATGCGCTCGAAGCGGTAGACCGCGGTTATAATACCCTCAAGATCAAGATTGGCGAAGATCCGCTCAAAGACGCGGAGCGCATCATCGAGATAGACAAAGCACTGGAAGGAAACATCTCATTGCGACTCGATGCCAATCAGGGCTGGAGTGCCCAAGAGAGCGTCACACTGCTTGAACGCATCGAACAAGCGGGGATCGTAGCCCAGTTCATCGAACAGCCTGTACCTGCGGAAGATATCGAGGGGCTTAAGTACATCAAAAAGCGTGTAGAGACCCCCGTACTTGCCGACGAGTCGGTCTTCTCTCTACGCGATGCACGGCAGCTACTTGAGATGGAGGCGGTGGACTATCTCAATATCAAACTGGCAAAGACAGGGGGGATCTCACAGGCACTTGCTCTGGCGGACTTGGCAGCCTCCTACGGTATCAAATGCATGATCGGCTGTATGCTCGAAGGGCCCATCGCTGTAGCGGCAGGTTTCCATGTCGCCTCTGCCCGAGCCGATACGATCACCATGCTCGATCTGGATGCTGTCGCACTCCTCTCCTCCTATCATCTGCACAGCGACATCCTCTTTGATGAGAGCCACATCACGCTCAGTGACACTCCCGGCATAGGCATATCCCCGATAGATTCGTGATACATAGACATTTATGGTAAAATTCCACAACTTTTTACCCTAAGGAATCTATCTTGGTCGATATCCAACGCTATTCCAAACAAAACATCAAAAACGACATCCTCTCCGGGGCGCTGGTCGCGGTAGCACTTGTGCCCGAAGCGATCGCCTTCTCCTTCATCGCAGGGGTTTCTCCGGTGGTGGGGCTCTATGCGGCGTTCATTATCGGGCTGATCACTTCGCTCATGGGCGGGAAACCGGGGATGATCTCCGGTGCGACGGGTTCGGTCGCCGTGGTCTTCGTTTCTCTGGGGCTTTGGGTC
>CAYPWA010000040.1:0-8578 GCA_964414325.1 uncultured Sulfurovum sp.
TAACTATCCGTTGGATTACTGAACCGCTTTTTTAAGCGCTCTTTCGATCGCATCGGGCGTACTGGAGATCTTCATGAACTGACCCATAGAGAGTAGTGGATAGGAGATTGCCAGGTAGTATTTTGCGTGGAGTGCGTATGCATTACCTCCCTCTACAAGGATCGTGTAAGGAAGTACAAGTGCTTTGTCTTCACCAATCTTGCTGATGAAGCCTTCCACACCTTTAGGCATCTTGACACCGTAGAGGGTTGCACCGTTAGCCAGTTTGAGTGCGAAGAGTTTTTTGCTTCCCTTGACACCTTTTGCACCTTTTTTGAGTTCAAGCATATCTTGATAGTACGGCATACCCATCATGAAGTGGTATCCGGAGATCTCACCGGAACTAAGTGCATCTTTGGTAGCAGAGAGTTTTCCAAGTGCCTTGCCCAGAGCTGCCTTTGTTGTGCTTGCCGCACCTGCATTGTAGTCCTTCTGAAGGAAGGCTTTGAGCCAGTAGGTAGGGTTGGTCGTGAGGACAGTTTTGGCTTTGTCGTTGATCAGTACTTTCTGGATGGCAGCGAAACCGCGCTTGGGCTTGCTAGCCGCTTTTTTGAGTGCACTGTTGGTGACGACCACTACCTTAAGATAGCTCTTTTTCGCCGGTGAGTAGGTGGCAAGTACGGTAAAACCTGCTTTTTTAAGCTTGGAAGTTACTGTTTTGGCATCTGCATAGGGTGCGGTGAAGTATGCCGACTCTTTTGCCTGTACGGCAGCTGATGCAAATACGATGAGGCTGAGCGCCATCAGGAACTTGGAGATCATTTTTGTCATGTTAATCCTTTTAATGTGTATAGATTTTGTCGTCATTAAACGAGCCGCAGATATTATCTCCAAAAAAATCTTAGGAATACGTTAATTTTTACAATAATTAACACTTATTCACATAGTTAATAATATTCACTAAAATTGATATATAAATAGTTATTTTTATGCTTACAGCTGATATAATGGATGCCATGGAAGCCTACAAGATCAAAAATATTGCAGGGTATTTCGCGAAGATATTTCTGCGAAACCCGTTGACACCGATACTGGCTGTGGCAATTTTGATGCTGGGATTCATCTCCCTGCAGACGATGCCCAGAGAGGAAGATCCGCAGATCGAAGTAAGCGGCGGTGCGGTGATGGTAGCACTGCCGGGTGCCTCTCCAAAGGAGGTGCTCAACGTTGTGGTCAAACCCCTGGAGCGACGTATCCGTGAGATCAAAGGGGTGGAGCACGTTTATGGGATCGCGATGAACAACTTCGGGATCGTCAATGTGCAGTACTTCATCGGAGAGGACAGGGAGTCCTCCAATCTCAAGCTCTACGACAAAGTGATGCAAAATATGGATAAGTTGCCCAGAGGTACGATGCCGCCGCTTGTCAAGCCGTTTGATATCGATATCGATATTCCTATCCTCACCGCTGCGTTCTATCGGCTGCCCGGTGCCAAGCTGGATGTGGTGGAGCTCTACCGTACCATCCGTGAACTGCAGCAGGAGATCAACGCACTGGACAATGTTTCCAAAACCACGCTCAAAGGGGTGAAGCGTCCACAGTTCAATGTACTGATCGATCTCCACAAGCTTTCGGCGTACCATATCTCTTTAGGGCAGGTTGCAGGTGCGATCAAGTCCATCTCCACCAACGCCCCGATGATCGATACGGAGAATCAGGTGGGTAAGCTGGTGGTCTTCGGGGTGGAGAACGCCATCGATACCATTGACGATCTCAAAGAGCTGATCATCGCGCAGTATATGGGCTCTCCCATCTATCTGAAAGATATTGCAAAGGTCGAGTACAACTATGACATTCAGAACTACCAGAGCTCACAGATCAGTTATCAAAAGGGGATGGATGAGGAGCCTGAGAAGATCAAATACAACGAACATCGTAAACATGAGGGAAATGAGACGTTGAGCAACGAGGTGCACTTCCGTGATCTGACCGATCAGATCACCATGACCGTCTCCAAGCTCAAGGGAACCAATGCAGTCTATATCGCCGAGGAGGCGATCGAGAAGATACAGGAGGCGAAAGAGGAGCTCAAAAAAGCGGGGGTAGGATTTATCATCACCCGAAACTACGGAGAGCGTGCCGATGAGGCGGTCAACGAACTGGTGCACCACCTTGAGATCACCATCTTTATCATCATGCTGATCCTCATTCCCTTTCTGGGGTGGCGTGAGTCGATGGTGGTCACCGTCGCCGTGCCGATGATCCTTGCTACTACGCTCTTCATTGCACAGCTGACGGATCAGACGATCAACCGTATCACCCTCTTTGCCTTCCTACTCTCATTGGGGCTTATCGTCGATGATGCGATCATCGTCATCGAGAATATCCATAGACGGCTCCATCTGGATATCGACAAGAAAAGTGTGGACGAGATCATCGTACAGGCAACCGATGAGATCGGTCCCTCGACCAATATCGCCACCATCGCGATCATCCTGACAATGGTGCCGATGGGATTTGTGGGCGGTATGATGGGACAGTTCATGAAACCCATCCCTCAGAACGTGCCGGTAGGGTTGGCGGTCTCGCTCTTTGTGGCGTATGTCTTTGCACCGTACCTTGCCAAGAAGTGGATCAACTTCAAGAAGATCAAGCAGGAGGTACTCAAGCATAAAGCAGAGGAAGGGAAGGGGGAGCATCATGGGTAAGTTTGAAACGTTCCTCTACACTATCCTCAAGAGCCGACGTAACCGTTGGATCGTCATCGGATTGATCCTGCTCTCTCTCATGGGCTCGGTCATGATGATTCCCACCAAGCTGGTGCGTGCCAAGATGTTGCCGGGCAAGAGTGCCAATACCTTTACCATCTATGTCGATACGGCGACAAATGCTTCCATCGACGAGACCCGAAAGGTGACCGAATGTGTCGTCTCCAAGTTACAGGAAGAGCCTGAAGTGACCGATATGGAGGTCTTTCTGGCTCAGGGGGCACCGCTGGACTATGCGGGATTGGTTAAAGGCAGTGCCTTCAAGCGGATGCAGAACCAGGCGGAGATCGTGGTCAATCTGACGGACAAGCACCATCGTGACGAACCCTCTTATATGATGGTACACCGTATCCGTCCCATTATCCAAAAGGCGTGTGAACCACTTGTGCCACATACCAACATCAAGTTTATTGAGATGCCCTCGGGACCTCCCACACTGGCAACGATCGTCGTAGAGCTCTACAGCAAGAGTGACAGCGCACTGCGTCATATGGCGTGGCGTGTGGCGGATGTACTTGCTCAGACCGAAGGACTGGTCGATGTGGATGTGATGCAGGATGATATCTATACTACCTATATGCTCTCACCGGACAAGGAAAAGATCATCCGCAGTGCGCTCAGTGTCGATCAGGTCAATCAGATCATCTATCTGGCATTCAAGGGGATGCCCGTGGCGGTCAAGAACACCAAGAACCAGCAGGATCAGATCCCGATTTTCGTTCGTCTCAACGAGAATTCGCGCATTGTACACGGCGAGAGCAAAGAGGCGCTGGAGCAGAAGCTCTCCAACCTCAGACTGATGAACAAACGGGGAATGATGGTACCGCTGATCGAGGTGGTGCGGGTCAAGGCAATGCCCTCCAGTCCCACGATCTACCGCAAAAATCTCAAGAACATGGCGATCATCACCGCCGAGTGTGATATGGTCTCACAGGTCTATCCGCTGCTTGACGCACGCAAGAAGATGCTAGAGGTATTAAAGAGCGAATACAACGTCACGAAAGTCCCCGGGATCACCACCTATATGTTCGATCTGAATGCTGTAGACAAACAGACGGGCGAGAAGGTGCTTATCCGTTGGGACGGAGAGATGAAGGTCTCGCTTGATACCTTCCGTGACCTTGGTGGAGCGTTCATCGCTGCACTGGTACTGATGTTTCTTTTGATGGTGGTCTACTACCGCTCCTTTGCGCTTAGCGGGATCGTACTGGCGGGATCGTTCCTCTCTATCATTGGGGTGATCGCAGGACACTGGGTAACCGACAAGATCTCGATGGCGTTTGGGGATGTACACTTCTTCCTGACGGCAACCTCACTGATCGGGTTTATCTCCCTCATGGGGATCAGTGCGCGCGGATCGCTGCTGCTGATCGACTTCTCCCGCTCGCTGATGAAAGAGGAGGGGATGGAGAAGAAGCGTGCCATCGCCAAAGCCACCGCCACCCGTGCCAAACCGATCCTCATGACCGCCGTTGCGATCATCCTGGGCTCACTGCTGCTCTCGACAGACCCTATCTTCGGAGGACTTGGGATCGCACTGATCTTTGGAAGTATTGCCGCCACGCTCGTCGCGCTCTTTTTCATCCCTGTATTGATGACCAATACCAAGGCGATGGATCCGGACTTCGGACAGATCTGTGAAGAGGATGTGACTGAGAAGGACGGAGCACTCTGTGTTCTGACGGAGAACATCAAGAACCTGCTTTTTCCCAAAAGAGAATGTGAAACAGGCAGAGAAAAAGTGGTGCGGGTTTGCAGAAGCAAGCTGTGTGAGTGGGTGGAGAAGGTCAAGGATTTTATCTCACCTAACCGTAATGAGGATCTGTAGGGGCAATCCCTTGTGTTGTTCTCACCGTTGGATGCAATATATGTTTGTTTTGCAGGTATCCACGAGGGGTACCCCTACAAATTACCCCAAAACAGAGGTTATTCCGCCGCTGAAGGATCGTACTCGATCTTGATCTTGGTGTACATCCCCGGATAGATCTTTTTGTGATCACGTTTGAATGAGATGCGGATGGTGAAGGTGTGGGTCATCGGGTTGGCGCTGGGAACGATGGACTTGATGCGTCCCTTACCTTTGTATTTGATGGCAGGGATCTCGAAGGTGACGTAGTCACCCTCATTGATCTTGAGCAGATCCGCTTCGGAGATCTGCGCTTCGATCTCAAGATGATCGAGATCGACCAGTACCATGACAGGGAAGCCGGGCATGACCATATCGCCTACATGGAGGTTCTTCTGGACGATGATCCCGTCACTGGGGGCTTTGACCTCAAGGTAATGCGAGATGACACTGATCTCTTTGGCTTTCTGAGCGGCGTTCTTGACAATGGCCTGCATCGCTTTGAGCATCGACTGGGTATGTTCGGCGGTAATGGAGAGGTTTTCGCTCATATCGTCAAAATCAAAAGCTGCACCGGAGGCTTTTCGTTTTCTTAGCAGGGCTTTTTCTCTGCGTATCTCATCGAGCTTACTGCGGTAGACATCGGTGAGGATCTCTGCCTGTTCGAGTCCCAGGTTTACCTGCTCTTTGATGATATCGAACTCCGCCGAATCCATCTTGAAGAGGTCATCCTCCCGCTTGACCTTGTCCCCGATCTGTACATAGACCTCTTTAACATACCCCATATAGCGCGCACCGATATACTTTTTGTTGTCAGAGACGATGGTGCCGGTGACGGTCAGTGTATTGGCGAAGAGTCCGAGAGAGAGAAGGGTGCTAAGCAGTAGAGTCTTTTTCATGCGTTCCTCCGAAAGGATTCTTTAGATTGATAAAAAGAATTTATTTAAATAAGTATGATTTATATTATATAATGATTAACTTAAATGTTTGAAAAATGGAGGAAAAGAGGAGGGGATTCTCCCCAGATGGGGAGAAAAGTGCTTAGAAAGCGTATGTGAGCTGGAAAGAGAGTGAGTCTTCGCTGTGCTCTGTTGTGATCTGATTAGGGTTATAGTTACTTAGAGTTTGGAATGCTGCTGTAGAATAGGTTGTTTTTTCATTAAATGCATGTACATAGGCAAGATCAAGAGAGAATTGCTTGGTGAAGGCATAAGTACCTCCCAGTGTCAGATGACGTTCTTCTGTTGCCGGAAAACCAAGGAGGTTAAACATATTAAGTGTTGCACCAGCCATTGTGTTTCCATCTTGTTCTACAACAGCAGAAGATGCGAAGTTATAACCGATACGGAGTGCATAGTTATCTTGGGAGAACTGATAACCGAATGCATAGACATTTTGGTCATCCCATCCGAAATCTTTATATCCTGTTGCACTGCTCCATTTGATACGTTTCCAGTCAAAGGCAAAGGTGTGCTGCCCCATTACATATGAGAGACCAAGCCCATACTCTGCAGGTTGTTCAAGCTTATCACCTAATGCCGTACCAAGGAAAGGAGCAAATGGTGCTGTTGCAACAGAAAGTTGACCATTATAATCCATCGTAATGGAGGATTTATAGACAGCACCGACTGTTAAACCATTATCAAAATCATAAGATGCGCCAGCAGACCATCCAAAACCAAAGTCTTGAGCTAGCCCAGCACCAGCTTGTGCTGGAATCAGATTTGCAGGTGTGATTGCTGCAGGTGCATTTACTCCAGCAACCAAAGCACCATCATAGTCTATATCAAGGTTACCATATTGAAGAATAGGTGCGACAGCGACACTTAGCCCTCCTGTTTTATATGCAACTGGCACAGCAAATTGCATCAGTTGGAGGTTGGTTACCATATGCATATTTACATTTTGACCATTGGTAACACCTGCATCTCTATAATCTACACCCATACCAGCAGTTCCCCACATACCGATACCAATATACCAGTTGTCATTGATCTTGTGTGCCAGAGAGACTTCAGGGATCATATTCATGTCAGCATCACTGTTATATTTTTGTTGTCCTGGAACATTAAGCTGTGATGAAACATCCGGCATAAAGATCGTACCACCAAAAGAGATCTCAGTACCTTCAATAGTAGTGATCATCGCAGGGTTGGCAAGTGTGGACTCCGCACCGTGACTGATACCGATACCAGTACCACCCATACCTCTTGATTTAGCGCCTACCGCGATGAGTGTATCACCGTTGGTTGCGTGCAGCATCGTAGAAGCGATGAGTGAAAGCGTAATACCGGCAGTCAGTTTTGTAAACGTCGTTGTTTTCATGTTTTTCCTTGTTTTGTGGTTTGGTGCGGTTAGTATAGTTTAAATAAAAATGAATGTCAAGTATTTCTATAGATATTGTGAAAATATTTTATTGACTTATAATCAGTATTATTCATACAAAAGTATCTTGGATATTGGTAAAATTTATTGATGATCTTAAAGAATTGAATAGATGATATAGAAAAAGTATAAGAAGATAGCAGAGTAAATGTAGGGTGGGCATACTTGTCCACCACGGCAGACAAGAATACGTACCCTACAAGTAGAACGTATTATATTTTACTCAGGATAAACGTTTCCATATCTGCAACAACCTCTTCAAGGGTACGTTCACCGTTGATGACCTTGAGCAGTCCCTTCTCTTCGTAGAACTTCTGGATTGCCGGGAGCGGATCGGTGTAGATCTTCATACGGCTGACGAAGACCTCTTCGTTGTCGTCGCTACGCTCTTCTCCCGGTGCCGCTTCGGCACGACGTCCGAGGATGCGCTCTCTGGCGACCGCTTCGCTCACACGCACTTCGATGACAGCGGCGAGGTCAATATTCTCCTCTTTGGAGACGATCTCGTCAAAAGCGATCATCTGCTCTTCGCTTCTTGGGTAGCCGTCGATGAGGATGTTGTCCACCGGTGCGTTGTTGATTGCGGAGACGATGGTGTCTACGATGATATTGAGTGGTACGAGTGCACCTTTGGAGATGTAGCTCTCGATCTCTTTGCCCAGTTCGCTGCCGCTGGCAACCTCTTCGCGGAGCATATCTCCTGTAGAGTAGTGGACGATCTTGTCACTGTGTTTTTCGGCGATGATACTGGCGTCGGTCGTTTTGCCTGATCCGGGTGCGCCGATGATGAGAAAGAGTTTTTTCATGGTTTTCCTTTATATATGGTTTGTTTTGTTTGTCGGTTCGTCTGTTGCGTAGGGGTACCCCTTGTGGGTACCCGAGATGTCAACTGTTTTATTATGCGTTTAACGCTGAGGGCAACCACACGGGGTTGCCCCTACGGTGTTTATGCCTGTGGTGTTTGGCGTATACGAAGGCTGAGCTCTTTGAGCTGTTCGCCGTCTACAGGGCTGGGTGCCTGCGTGAGCAGACACTGTGCACGTTGGGTTTTCGGGAAGGCGATGACATCACGGATGCTGTCCGTTCCTGCCATGAGCATGATGAGACGGTCAAGTCCCAGAGCAAAACCACCGTGCGGCGGTGCACCGAATTTGAGCGCGTCAAGCAGGAAGCCGAACTTCTCCTGCGCCTCCTCTTCGCTGATGCCAAGAAGCTTGAAGATCTCCTCTTGCATCTCCTCTTTGTGGATACGGATCGATCCGCCGCCAAGCTCTGTACCGTTGAGGACAATGTCGTAGGCAATCGACTCGATCTCTTCGATATCCTCGAAGTCGAGTGATTTTGGCTGGGTGAAGGGGTGGTGCAGTGCTTTGACACGTCCATCTTCGACTTCGAACATCGGGAAGTCCACGACCCAGAGGAACTCGAAGGTATCTTCGGGGATGATCTCCATCAGCTCGGCAAGGTAGATACGGAAACGACCCATGTAGTCAAGTACCACTTTTTTCTCACCCGCACCGAAGAAGACCACGTCTCCCACGGCAAGCGCACACCGATCGATGATCGCCTGAAGGTCATCCTCGCTGAAGAACTTGGTCAG